>JBEKIK010000142.1:5716-10754 GCA_050011795.1 Thermoguttaceae bacterium
GAAAATAAAAACCGGTTTGCCTTCGTTCGCCGCCCGTTGCTGCGCCGCTTTCAGGTCCAAGAGCCATTCGATATTTTTCGTTTCCGCGCCGGACGTCGTCGCGGCGATCAAAACTAAAATCGGAAATACTACTGCGATAAATCGCATCGTTAATCCCCTTTTCCATTTTCCACGGCGTCGGCGTTTTGCGGTTCGGGCGATTCGCCGTGGACGATCTGCGCCCAATACTTGTCGTAATTAAACTTGGGGCTGTTTTCGCGGTCATGACACGAAACGCAGCGGTCCTTTGCCCGGGCATAATAAGCGGTAAACGTTTTGGGATCTTTGACGTGGCTCTGGGAAGGGCCGTGGCAGTTTTCGCAACCGACGTCGGTCAATCGAAAGCCGCTTCGAACCGAGGCGAATCCGCCCGGCAGGCCATAGCCCGTGGTATGGCAGCGCTGGCAGTAAAATCCTTGGGCAGGTTTGCCGAGAGCGGCTCGGCCAGGGAGGTTTCCTCGGGCGTGAAATCGCGGCTGGCAAGCTCACGGCGAAACTCCTCGATGTTGGCCGTTTGTCGCGGATCGTCGGCGTATCCGTCGCCCAGTTCCACGATGCTCCCGGTCCAACCGCCGGATGAATCCGAATGTGGAGCATCGAGCCGGGCAAGGAACTTGCCCTTGTTGGCGGCCGAGGTCAAAAGCACCGGACCGATTTGCCGGGGAGCAATGGGCTGCCCGGTCGGTCCGCCCACGATCGCATCGGCCTCGGGAAGCGACTCGGCCAATTCCCGCAGTTCTTCCTCTGGAAGGTAAGCCAGCACTATGAGCCAGTCGTAGCGCCCGGCGGCTTGTTGCAGGGTTTCCAAAATTGCCTGCCTGGGCGGCTTGACGTGAATCTGTCCGGTGGCGTAACTCCGGCTCAACACGCCCACGACCGCCAAGCGCCGGCCGGCCGCCTCGACGATCCGAAATCGTTCGGCTACCGGCCGGTCGGAGGCGTCAAAAACATTTGCGGATATCAAAGGCGCGTTGCTCTCCGCGGCCAGTCGGCGGAGTTCGTCCGCGCCCAGCCGGGCTTCGGCGGCCCCCACGTTATGCGCGGAAATGCCCATGAGCATTTCCCCGGCAAGGATGGCCTCGAATTTCGCCCGATCGTAGGGCGAATTTCCGGCCGGCCCTCCGCCCGCGTCGAGCACTACCACGCTGGCTTCCCGGCGAAGCCGTTCGATGTAAGCGCCCCGGCGGGGCAATCCGCCCGATTGATTCGTCGCGCACCCGCAAGGCACGATCCAGCCGGCCGTATCGCCGGAAACGACAACGGCCATCGGCCGGCCGTCGCCGCCGAGTCTTGGCCGGCATCCGACGCCGGCCAACCAGACAAGCAACAGCAAAGCAAGCGTTCCGTATATTTGCGAGTCGATATTCATGACGAATTAATAAGTCAAGGCGTAGGCCAGGATGTTCACGTTGATGTCGATGGCGTTGGTGAATTCGTTGCCTCCACAGCAACAGCAACCGGTTGTATGGCTGGTGTCGTTCAAGCCGTCCTGGGAATAGATCACGCCCAATCGCCCACCGATGCTCACTCCGGCCAGCGGATGCACCGCCCCGTGTTGCCCGTGCAAATCCTTGATTTCGTAAACGGTATGAAAAATGGGATGCTTCATGTCGATGGGCTGCAGGGGATTGTTGGGGAAGATCAGGGCCATTTCGCGGCGGAAGGCCCGATCCCATTCCAGCGACGAGCATCCGGCCGAGGCCAGCAAAAACCCGCCGTTTTCGATGTACCGGCGCAGGCTCTCGCGCTCGGCGTCGGACAATTGGAAATCGCCCTCGCCGGTCATGATGACCAGCGGGAACTCGTAAAGGTTTTCGCTGTTGAGTTTGACGGCATGGAACCGGCGGCTGGTGGAAATGGCCGTTTCCTTTTCGGCCTTGATAAGGAAATGGTCGGAAAAACAACGGCTGCTCTTAGTGCCCGCGTACACCAGGTTTGCGACCTGCACTATGCCGTCCGGTTCTCCGCCCGATTGGCGCGGATCCGGTTCGGCCCGCGCCGGACAAGCCGTGGCCGCCGCAATCACGATATAACCCAGGCGTTTGAGCAAGTTCATTTTGCACATTGAATTTGTTCCTTTCTCAAACACTAAATGCATGATCTGCGATGAACTTTGAATGTCATTTTTGTCTAGCCCAGGCGTTTACGCCTGGGGCCGAAAGCCATTACGATAATTTTAATGTCAACCCCGTTTACGGGGTTCATGCGGTCCAGGATTCAATCGCCCCTAAAGGGGCCAGATAAAAGGAATTGTGGAATTTTCCTAATCCCAGGCGTAAACGCCTGGGCTAGAGAAAAGTTCATACACATTTACTGTTCGAGTTCCACATTTACTTTTTACGTTCCTTCCATATTAATGATAAACTTCTCCCGTTTCTTCCGATACGCGTTGAAAATACCGCCCCACATCGCGGCGATATTGCATGGGAACTTCGCCTTCACTCGCGCCGGCGGCGTTACCGACGTTCTGATTTTCCCGAGATGTCGAAGCATCGGGATTGGCACTTGGAACGGCACCGGAGGAACGGCCGCTGGGATTCCAGAGTATATTTACATTGTTCATCCATCCTTCGACACCGCCGGCGATAGGCAAACCGCCGTATAGTCCAATCGATCCGAAACCGCCCATGCCCATGCCGGGCCCGTTTCCCGCGCCCATCCCGCTTAACAACTGTCCCAGGGTATTTCCCAGGCCGCTACCCAAGCCGCCGCCCAACATGGGCTGGAAAAAGATGTGACCTTGGCAATTTCCCTGCAATGGGCAATTCCCGTCGCATTTTTTGATGAATTGTTCCAATATGTCGGCCGATTTCTTGGCTTTTTCATAACCTCGCGTGGCGGCGAATTCCATCAAGGCGGTTTCGGCCTGGGCCATGGTTTCCTCCGCCCCGCTGGAGCGCACGTCCTTGACGAATTTAGCGGCCGATTGATGTAGTTCTTCCAGATCGTCCGCATTGGGCAGGCGCTCGACGTGTTCTTCGATGTCGCTAAGAAGCGTGCCCAGTTCCTCGCGGATTTGACGCTGCTCTTGTTCCATTTCGCGCAATCGGGCCTTAAGCGCGGGATCGTCCTGGCCGTCGCGGCCTTTCAACGACGACAGGCGTTCGGCCAGGTCCCGCTGCCACTGGGCCAGGGCAATAAACCGCTGCTCATCGACCATCAGGCGGAAAACGGCCTCCAATTTCTCCAACGGCAAGGAGACCTGTTCGTTGAACGACTTGCGCCGGGCGGATAATAGATCGGCCATCTTGTCCAGTTCACCGGCCAATTTTTCGTTGTGCATGCCCTTTAATCCTTCCAGCTTTTTTAGCTCCTTGGCCATTTCATCGGTCATTTGGACCATCTCATTCAATTGCGGCGTAAAGTTCTTGTCGGCGTCGAACGGCAGTTGCTGCTTCGATAATTTTTCGATCGCCTCGGCCTGTTCGAGCATCATCAGTTCGAGCCGCCGCAGTTCTTCCCGGGTTTCCTCGCTGACGGTTTCCCCTGGCGGCCGCTTTTTGATTTTATTCTGCAAGTCTTCGATTTCATTGGCCATTTTTTCCAACCGCCGTTGGGCGGACTGGTATTTGGACATCAGGGCCTCGATCCCTTTTTGCGTGAGCAACATCTGCTCGAACTCTTCCTGGGAAATGATGCGGACCGTGGCCACCGTGCTTTCGGCGCCTTTCGCGCCCGCCGGATCGTTGTCCTCCACGCGCCCGAAGAGTTTGATCTCATCGCCCGGTTGCAATCCGTATCTCGCCAGTGGCAATTGGAAGGGAGCGTCAGCGCGGCGCGGCGGGCGCGACGGCAGGCCGACGGCCTTGGGCAGATATCTGGACTCGTTCAAATTGCGGAACAGTTCCAATCGCGTTATGCCGCAGTCGTCTTCGGCCGATAGGGCCACCGGCAAAACGGCATTGGGCGTGGCCAACGACATCTTTGGCGGCTGGGTCAAACGGATGAAAGGACGCTCGTCGGCAAGCAGGGTTATGCCGCCGGAAAACGATTCTTCCGACGTCTGGCCGTCGACGTCGATGACGCGGCACTCGAACTTGCCGTCGGAAGTGATTTCAAACTCGCCTGCCGCTTCCTGGGCGCCGGAACTGATCGGTTTCATGGGCATAACCGCCTTTTTCCCGCGGGCGGAAATTTCCATTTTGCCGCCCATGAGCGGACGGTTGCTGCGAATCGTGACCCGTACCTTGGTGCCCGGCAGTCCGGCCACGCCTTCCTTGGGCATTGCCCCTTCGTACGGCGGACGGTTGGCATAATCCGGCGATGTGATCCGCAATCGCACGTTTTCGATTCGCGGCAGGGTGATTACCCGGATGCGATATTTTTCGCTCCGTGCGCGGTTCGCGCGAACGAAGTATTCGGCCGGTTCCGTGACCTTAGCCAGCACGGTTCGCCAAGCGCCGCCGGGCTCGGGAAACATGGGCAAGGGCGATTCTTGACCGCGCCCGCTGTCGATCACCAGTTCGGCCTGATCGACCGAAGGCCCGATCGTTCTGGCCCGGATTTCCAACTCCCTGCCATAGATCACCTCGACGTTGCCCGGCGTCACTTCAAATTTCGTGGGCGAATAAGGCGGTACGTCGTTAAAAGGGCGAAAGAAACGGTTCCATTGGGTTTGCACCAATCCGGGCAGGCAAACTGCTGCCACGCCCACGAAACTCATCATCAATGTGAATGTCGTCAAGGATCGGCGCAAAGTCCTTAGCGGCACGGCTTGCGACGGCGACACCCGATGGGCAACCTCCGCCGCGTCACAAACGGCCCTCCGGGCTAAACCCGCAGTCAGTTCCGAAGATTGATCCGTGCCCGCTCGGCAAAGACTTTCATCAAGTTCGACGCCGGTGAGAACGACCCCGCCGGAACCTGTCGCCCGATCCAACCGCCGCGCCAGCACCCGGTCGCGGCTGAAACGAACGGCCTTTGCCGCCAGAAGTGCAACCAGAACCGTCCCTGTTACCCCGGCGGCCCAGAGTAGTGCCACGCGCCATTGGGGTGATAA
>JBEKIK010000143.1:0-8122 GCA_050011795.1 Thermoguttaceae bacterium
GAGATTTCCACGCCGATGCGATTGATATCGGCAACCTTATCCGCCAGTCCGTGCCGGCCGAGGATGAAGCGATTGGCAAGCAAGGTGTTGGTTAGAATCACTTGGCTGCCGGCCTCAATATATGCTATGCCAACTTCCTCAACCGCCTGGGGATTAATCAGATTCAAGGCATCGGGAATTGACCCTACAGGCATGCCGCGGAGTTGTAATTGGGTTCCCCAGGCGCCGTCGGTTATCACCGGCCTGGTCGAGATGAGTTTTGCTATTGTGGGATGCATGGATATAGGGTTCAGGGTTCAGGGTTCAGATATAAAGTGTTATACATTATGTGTGATTATATCATACATTAAAGTACGGAGTACGGGGGTAGGCAGTACGAATTAGCGGAAAAGAATTTTCCACTGCCTTGAAAAGTGGTCAGTAAACTGACCACCCCCCTTTTTAAATCCTGAACCCAAAATTTTAAATCCTGAACCCTGAATCCTGAATCCTGAACCCTGCCCACTGATCCTTTTACCCGGCAATGCGACGGCTGGCCGGAGGGGCCGCGTGGTGATCCGGGGCAAAGCCCCATTTCCACAACCAGCGCAGATACGAGCGAAGATGTTTGCGGGCATCGAGCGAAAAGAAGCCTTTACTGGCCCTTTGCTCCAGGTGATAGCAATATGTTCCGCCGTGATACATGACTTGCCATCCTGCCCTGGCCATGCGCAGGCACATGTCCACGTCCTCGAAATACTTGATAAAACCTTCATCGAAGCATCCCACGTCCTCGAAGGCCTCGCGGCGAATCATCATGAAGCAGCCCGAGAGCCAATCGCAGGGAAAGCTGTCGGTGATGGCGCGTTCGCGGTAAAAATAATTGTCGAGCGATTGCCTGAAAAGCCGGCCCATGCCCAAGCGCCGCGCCATAATCGTCGAGACCGTCTGAAATCGGCGGGCCGGATAAGAGAAATCTCCGTCGGCATGATAGAGCCGGCAGCCGGCAATGCCGCAATCGGGATGGGTGTTCATGAAGGCGGCCATTCGGGTCAGGCCTTGTTCTTCTGGATCAAAATACATGTCGGTGTTAAGCAGTAAAATGTATTTTGCCGTCGAGGCGTGCAGCACCCGATTGAGATTCGCGGCATAGTGCAGGCGCCGGATATTCGGCAGGATGACCGTGTCTGAAAAAAATTGACGATAGCGTTCAACGCCGTGTTCAGAAAAGTTATCGATTAAAATAAGACGCATGCGCAAACCGTTGCCCGAGGCCTGCAAAGTCGATAGCAGGGGCGGCATCAAATCGCTTTCGCAAGTATACACCACTCCTATGTCGAGATCCGGCCTGGCTTGGGGCAGGGGGATGATGTCGGGCACGTCATACATCGGCGGATTTTCTCCAGATCGGAATTCTCGTAATATATTTCGTATTTATTTAAAAAACCGGCGTGGCAACCTCGGTGTTTTGATAATTGTTTACGCCGCTTTTCGGCGCTCTTCGCGCGTTTCTGGGGAAGAGATGCGGATTTCGTGCAAAAACAGCAGGACTTCGGCGTCGTCGGCCGGCTGGCATACGCGATTGCCGAATGCCTTGAGCAAGTCGGTCAGGCGCATCAACTGGCCGTCTTCGCGGGGTTTTTCCAATCCGTCGGCGGTAAGTTCACAAAGCCCATCGTCGCGCCGGTCGATCGAAACGGCTGTGGACCAGTGACATTTTTGAGTTTTATCGATCGCCGGGTCGATCCAATAGCGCCGCCCGATAATCGGACCGCGGCGGATTTTCAGTTCCAATCGGCAAATATTCCAGGGTTTTACTTCTGTTACAAGCGTCTCCCAGGCCGTTTCCAACGTTACGGCGGAGTGTTTGATAAAACCGGCTTGTCCCGGCCGGACAGTCCGAGATAAAAATCGGGCGAAGGCGTAATATCGTCTGATTAACACTTCGCGCAACAAGGAGAATTCGCGATGTCCGAACAATTTCATGCGAATCATCATTACAATCAAGACCAGGGCGGTTATCCATGCCAGGGCATCCTTGCGGAAAATGGTGGCTGCCGTGGCGGCGGCGCCGGTGGTCAAACACAAAGCTCCCAGAATGCACAAAACCTGCCAGGGAGTTAAGCCTCGATCGAGCAGAAGATGGTGTATATGTTCGCGGTCGGGCGAGTAAAAACTCCGGCCGGTCAATTCCCTGCGGATCACGGCGGCGACAATATCGAACATGGGCAGGATCATCACGACCGCGGGGGCGGTAATGGAAAGCGTAGCCGAAGTTTTCATCGATCCTTGCATTCCCAACAAGCCCACGGTCAGCCCGATGACCATGCTTCCCGAGTCGCCTAAGAAGATACTGGCCGGCGGCCGGTTCAGTACCAGGAATCCGGCCAAGGCGCCGGACAGGACCAAGGCAATAATGCTTACATATTCGCGTCCTTCGCTGGCCGCGATCAGGCCCATCATGGCGGCCGTGGAAAGACCGACCACCGAGGCAAGGCCGTCCATGCCGTCGATCAAATTCAGGGCATTTATGCAACCGATAAGCCAGATAACGGTTATCGGTATACCAGGCCGACAAAGCAGACAAAACCTCCTGCAAATATGACCACTAGCGAGAGCTCCCACAGATTTTGCCAGGATCCGTAACTTAAATAATTGGCTGCCAGCAGCCCCAGGATCATCGACAAATACAGGGCCACGCCCCCGCCCAAGGGCTTGATGCCGTTATGGATTTTTCTTTGGCCGTCTGGCCGGTCGACGATTCCCCAGCGCAAAGCCGCCGCGCGGACGATCACCGTCAGCGCCAATGACGCCGCGAATGTAATAAAGAATAGCAAAGTCAGGGAGATCATGACGCAATCCGTTGCGTTAGGGCGTTAAAGCCCTTTCCTTGTCGAATGGTTCTTTCATTTTCGCGAGATCGTCTTGCCGCCGGTCTGGGCGTTGATCGGCGGCAAGACGTTGCCTCGGTTTAAAACCACAAGCACGTCGTCCATTCCGTGCGGTAAATTGGATCGAGCGATTTCGGCATATTCCAATTTCTCAATCTTGTCGATAAGTTGTTTTGTATCCCGCAAATCTTTGCGCCGCGTCGCCATGAGCAGGATCACGTCGGGCCTAAGATACTCGATCTTTTCCAAAACCGTTCGGTCATCCATGTTTATTGCCAGCGTGGACCAACATGCCTTGGCATAATAGGCGACCACGGGCGTAACGCCTTCGGAGCCGAATATCAGGGCGGAAGGGCCGTATTGCTGACGCACCCAATCGGCCAGTTCCACCTCGGCTTCACGGCGGTCGTAGGGGCTGGAAAAGGCGACGTTCCAGCCCGTAAAAGCCACGATTATCAGGGGAGCGAAAACGGCGACGCGCCGTAAAATCGCGGTATTATTTAACCGCTCGGCAAAGCGCAGCAACCGCCCGATGAAAGCCAAAAGCCCCAATGCCGCAAACGGCGACGCCATTAGCACGATCGGCAGAAAATAGCGATCGCACGACCCTTTCGCGCACCAGGCGTGAATCCAGGCGGCCAACATGATTGCCAGGGCGGTGTAAAACAGCGGTTGATGATCGCGGCGTCCCCAAACCCGCCGCCATTTCCACAACCCACCCAGCATCAGCAAGGCAAACAGCGGCGAAAGACCCTTGACCAATGTCGGAACATATATGGCGATCATTCGTCCCAAGGAGACGTATGTTTGGATCCGGCTCTCGTCTCCGGCGGTATTGACCGGCGCGGTCATGAACATTCCGTTCCACCAATAATGAATCAACGATAAGGGGGCAAAACGGATGGAAACCCATTGCGAGTAATGCCGCAGCAGCGTGAAATTGACCAACAGTATCAATGCGGGAAAAGCAATAACCGAAAGCACTGCGCCGGCCGCGAGTTTTGCCCGATCACGGCCCGGGATTAAGGCACGGTGCCGCCAAAACGTCCATAAACCAAGAGGGACCAAGAGAAATAGTCCCTCAAAACGCGTTAAAACCGCGAATGTCAGGGCCAGGCCCGCCGCAAGCGAAAAGCCTACGCGGACCTCGGTCACGGCCCGCCATAGCAAGTACAACGACAAGATAAATAAGAACCAGAACGTGGGGTCGCGGATGATTTCCGGGCTCCATTGAATGAAGATCGGATGGACGGCGTACAGCAGACATGCGGCCAGGGCCACTGTGTCGTCGAACTGCCTGCGCACCCAGCCGAAAAGAGGCAATACCACCAGGCCGGAAATCAGAATACCCCAAATCATGCCGCACGTTTCCCAACTCAATCCCAGGCGATTGATAACCATCAATATCACCGGGTAAGCGTTCAAGTTCATCGTTTCAAAAGCCTGGGTGAAACGGCCCTCTTTCAAGGCTTCGGCCAGTCTGATGTATAAAACGCCGTCGGGACAGATGCTGCTTAGGTGCAAAGCAATCACTGCGCGGGGAATGAGGCACGCCAACACCAAGACTAATAAAACAAGAATGCGGCAAGGGTAGTGCGGACGCAGCGGTTCCGGGGCGGCCAGGCGATTGCAATAGTCCGCAGGCGGATTATGAAGATATGCGTCTAGATTATTCATTTTGTAAAGCGATTATGCCGCCCGTTGCAGGGCAAAATGATTTAGCAGACAATCGAAGGGCGAAGCGGTGATAAAACGTTCTTTCCAATCGTGATCGCGGCGGAACCGAGCCATAGTCGACCGGTCGTCGCGATGCCCCAGCGCCCTGTTCACAAGCGACGACAAATCGTTTGTCTGATCCAGGAAATACACGCCGTCTTCGGCTTTGCGAAATGCCATTTCGCCAAAACTGGTGCTAAGCACGGGCAATCCGGCGGCGCGGTACTCGTAGTATTTGATCGGATCGACGCCGGCCGTCAGCGCGTTGTTCCGAAAGGGAATCAGTCCGGCCGAAAATCTGGCCAAATGCCTTGAAGCATCGCTCTGTTTGCATGGTGGAAATATGTGGATATTCGAAGGCAGATTGCCTGGCGGTGGAACGTACTGGGGACCAATCAGTTCCAAATGGGCCTGGGGAAGCCGGCGTGCAAGTTGAACAACCAACGGCCAGTCGAACCAGCTTCCAAAACATCCTAAATAGCCCAGCACCACGTTGCGTTGGCTAACCGGCCGCCAAGGCTGCAGGGTTGTCATGTGATAGGCGTTCAACACTTTTTTGACGTTTAACCCGCGATTTATATATTTGACGGCAAGATAACTGGACGATGCCAGCACCAGGTCGACTTTGGAGGCGATGGCGTCTTCGTAAAATCGTATTGCCCGGCGTGAAAGACCGCGATGGAACTCGGGAAAGTTGTCCATGGCATCATAAAAACTTGCCCGGTGCGGCAACTCTCGCAAGGCCGCAAGCGCTAAAGCACACGGCCGGCCTACGCCAATGATCGTTGTTTGCGGATCATCCGCGAAATCCAGCAATTCTTTCCAAGCGCCTCGCCAGAACAAGCGGCGGTTTATCCACTGACAGCCGGGCAAAGGCTCGATGGGCAGGGCCGGTACGCGGAGAACTCTGACGCGGTCGTCGTGCGGCGTGTCCTGAACGTCCAATCGGCAAATCAGCCTGATATCGTTCCAACGCGGCAAACGGCAAGGGTATGGATCGACCCATAAGACCGAATCCGCGCCGAGTTCCAGCCAGGCTTGCACGGCGAAATGCGGCCGTTGGGCATAAACTCTCGCCGAAATTGGGGAAAAGTAGATCAGGCGCATAAAACTACGTTATCCCTTTGTTCCCCGGGTGTATTCACCCGAGATTTGTATGTTGGGGCAGCAGTTAAACTGCTGCCCCAACATAATTGGCTAAATTATTTTACGCCGCCTGCCGTTGTGCGATACCTTCGGATTGTTGTAGCCGGTAGGCTGCAATGACGTCTTCCGTCGGACCCAACTTGTGAATCCGGCCGTGGTCGAGCCACAAAACTCTATCGCATAGCATGGACAAAGAATCCAGATCATGGCTGACCACTACCACCGCCCGGGCGCTGGATATCAGATTTTGCATCCGCTGGCGGGCTTTATGCTGAAATGCCATATCGCCGGCCGAGAGGACTTCATCGATGATCAAAATTTCCGGTTCGATGGCCGTCGCTATTGAAAATGCCAGGCGGACCATCATGCCCGCCGAGTAATAGCGCACGGGCATGTCCAGGAATTCACCCAATTCGCTGAACTCTGCAGTCGGCCGCATTTTAGCGCGGATGGATCGAGGGGTTTCGCCCTGCAAATATCCCCGGTACATGATGTTTTCCCAGCCGCTGGCCTCTCCTTCAAACCCCAGGGCGATGTCGAACAGCGAACTGACGTGTCCCCGAACTTTTCGCTTTCCGCTGGTGGGCGGATAAATGCCCGCCAGGAGCTTCAGCAGAGTGCTTTTTCCCGCCCCGTTGTGTCCGATGATACCCAGGCGGTCGCCTTCATCTATTGTCAGGTCGATGTGTTCCAGGGCCTGGACTTCGAAGCTGTTCTTTTTCGATTGCCGAAACCATCCTTGGAGCAAATACTCCTTCAGACTGATACGGCCGAGACGCCGCACGTGGAAAAGCAATCCAACATCTTCCAGTTCAACCAATCGCATCAACGATTGCTCCATTACGCTAGAGATAGAAAATCATCCGCCGCTCGAAACGCATAAGGGTAAGAACGGCGGCCATGGCGGCGATGGTCGCAACTGCTGCTCCCAGCGCGTATGTCCCTAACGACGGCATTTGGCCATCGAGGATCGGCTGCCGCAGCATTTTCAACATGATCGCCAAGGGATTTAAGTTGAAAATCCGCAGTAAAAAACCTTCTAGATGTATCTTATTGGGATCATACATGATCGGCGTCAAATAAAAGAGAATTTGCAGCAACACTTCGATCAAGTGCTGGCAATCCTGAAAAAGTACGTTGAGCACCCCCATGCAAATCGCCAATGCCCAGCAGAAGATGAACAAAAGCATCAATGTCGGCACAAGACTCAACAAAGCCGGAAGATTACCAAATCCCTTCACCATCCATGCGAACGACAATAAAACACAAAGGCCGAATATAAAGTGAATGCCGGCCCCCAGGGCGGTCCTTAATGGGTAGATGGCCAATGGCGCCGGGTGCTGGCGGATGTACGATTCGCCCTGGAAAAAACATTGGCAGCCCTGGTTCATCCCCGATGTAATGAAATTCCAGAATATCAGGCCCGTTAACACATAAGGGCCGTATTCTTTCCAGTCTTGACCGAAAAACTGGCAGAACACGACGCAAAAGACAATCGTCATGGCGATCGGATGCAGGAGCGACCAGCCTATGCCGATCGTTGATCGGCGATAGCGGTTCCGTAAATCAATGCGCACCAAAGCCATCCAAAAATATCTGAGTCGCCAAATATCCGATAGATAAGCGGTCACTGATGTGCCTCCCTGCAATTCGACCATGTCAGCCATGACTGGATAAACCTAAGATTTCCACCTGTTTATATAGCTTGCTTAGGGGGCCGAAGTATACACAGGCACGCTTAAAACAATCAATGCCAACCTAGAGCAAATAAAGAATGTGTGAGCAATAGCTTTTTTAAGAAGCCATTGTAGTCTAGCACTTACAAACACCCTATATTTCTCGCACGGAAAATATTGCGCATATATCCCAACTATACAGCCCAGCGAGTAATTTCACACGGCAGAACTGGGTCTTGAGGCGTCGAATCGGTCCATTGGGAGATCGATTTCTTTCTTTGCCAGGCTCGGCGTAAAATAAGATCGACTATTCGCTCGGCGGAATTTCCGTCGCCATAAGGGTTTACGTCGATTTGCCTGGAAGCGTACTCGGCAGCATCGGTCAATAATAAACTAACTTGAGTCACTATCTTGCGGATGTCGGTTCCTACCAGTTCTACGGCTCCGGACTGCAAAGCCTCGGGCCGTTCTGTGGTTGCCCGCATTACCAGCACGGGTTTTTTAAGCGAAGGCGCTTCTTCCTGCACGCCGCCGGAATCGGTAAGGATCAGCGTTGACCGATCCATCAGCCAAACGAATTCCGGGTATGGCGCCGGATCGCAAAGGTGAATATTCGCACAATTCGCCAGGAGCCGGCCCACGGGTTCGCGCACGTTGGGATTCAGATGCACGGGATAGACGAATTCCACGTCCGGAAAACCTCCGGCCAGAGTT
>JBEKIK010000144.1:0-7379 GCA_050011795.1 Thermoguttaceae bacterium
CTTTTCATAATGTTAATGTTGATTCAACTTCTAAGAGCCATTCCAATCCGTGGAAAAATAGTTTTAAATTTCCTTTTCGAACTCGGTTAATCGCCGCCTATATGTTATGGGGTTTTGTCCCCCGATTTGTTCTTTTTTGTTTGGGCGGTGCGCGTCGTAGACTCGGCGCGTACCGCCGGTATGTGAAATATTTGTTATCCGCTGAGGCGCCGGCGAGCAAATCCAAATTCATCGCGAAACAAGCCCAATATTGCTTTATTGTGAACGGATCTACTGGGCGCCGCAATTACTAAAAGAACTCCCAAAAATGCACAAATTGTAGTTAATAAAGTATTCATTTTTGTTTCTCCTTTTTGGAAGGCGGAAATGATCCGCCGTTAATGTTGAAAAAAATTGTTAAACACACACAAAAAACAGGTTAAAACTCACATACTTTTGTCGGGCAGAGCCTGACTCACACTCTTTTGTCAGGCACGGCCCGACCGCATTCATTTCGAAACCCACACACTTTTTTTATCATCGAAAGTTTGTTTCGGCGTTTGCTAGGTCATAATTTTGCTGCCTCGCTGATTATGGTTGTAAAATAATTGTTTTTGGGTTCACAAAGGGCGGGGCACGCCTTCTATCGGCGTGCTCCGCCGGTATGTGATATATTTGTTATCCGCTTAGTCGCCGGCGACGAATCCACATCATCGCCAAACCGGACAATCCGGCCAGAGTTAACAGCGTCAGCGTCCCCGGCTCGGGAACAACACTGCCTAAAACCTGGACGTTGATGTCTGTGGGCTTGCCCCATAGCGCCTGTCCGTTCTGGGCGTCCAAGAAGTGCGCCGCGGTGGGGCTGTCCAATACGAAACGGCTGAACAGGCCGTCCGCCTGGTCTTGCGTCGAGCCACTGAGCGCGGCATCCGAGGCGTGGGTGTACGTAAGGTCGCCGCCTGCTGCATACATGCCGAACTGCACCGTGGTCCCCGGCGCGAAATAGAGGTTCAGATTGTTGAAGTCAAGTTGAACGATGGTCCAGTAGTGGCCTGAGCTGCCCTGGTAGTCCAACTCGGTCCCCGCGCCGTTGTTGTACTGCACGCGGGTGCCAACGACATTTGGATTGCTGGTGGTGTCGGTCCCAGACATGAAGCTGGCCAGGGAAACGCGGGTGAGGTTGCCGCCCGTCCCGACGTAGAGCGAGAGGTTATTGTAGGTATCGCCCAGGTACGCGTCATCGGTCAGGTTCGAGTTGTTGTTTGCGTCCTCGCCCACAACCCAAAGACTGATTGTGTCCACCTTCCACGTTTGCGTGCCTTGCACGGTGAAGGTGTCGCCGTCGAAAATATTCGAGGTCGGTTCGGCGCACGAAACATTGGACCGGTTGGCGCCTGCTGCGTTGTTAAGGTTTGCGGTTGGCAGCCCTCGATCCACCAGCGTATCCGCCAGCGCCACGCCGGCCGCCAGCATCATCGCCGCCACACTGAACAGTATAATCATTTTGAGACTAATCGTTTTTACTGTAGTTTTCATTTTTGTTTCTCCTTTTAGGATGGCGGAAATGATCCGCCGTTAATGTTGTAAAAAAATTGTTAAACACACACAAAAAACAAGCTAAAACTCACATACTTTTGTCGGGCACGGCCCGACTGCACTCATTTCGCAAAGACACATACTTTATTTATCACCGAAAATTTGTTTCGGCGTTTGCTAATTCACAATTTCGCTGCCTCCTTTTCATAATGTTAATGTTGATTCAACTTCTAAGAGCCATTCCAATCCGTGGAAAAATAGTTTTAAATTTCCTTTTCGAACTCGGTTAATCGCCGCCTATATGTTATGGGGTTTTGTCCCCGGGCGGTGCGCACCAAATTAGGTGCGCATCGCCGTGTTTGTCGATAATATATTTTATCCGTTCAGTACAGTTTCGAATTTCCTTTCCGAACTCGGTTAATCGCCGCCTATATGTTATGGGGTTTTGACCCCGATTATCTTTTTTTGTTTTTATAGTGCGGCGCGCACCGCATTTAGGTGCGCACCAATTATTTTGCTTTGCATAATATGTTTTTCGCTTGGAACCTCCCATGTTTGAAGTAAAAGGTGGAAAATGTCGTGTTATCCGCAGCGGCCTCAGGCTTTGGTTTAAGTGGGCGGCCGCGCCCGGGTTTGCAGGTTGAACGTCCGCCTGCCGTTTACGTGCTTCCGGTTTTGAACGGTCAATTGACTGATCAAATCCGGTTGTATTGGTTTGCATCCGAACAGCGCTGCGCCGCAGATGCGGGCCTCTCGTTCGATCGCCTGGTCGTAATTGTCGGTCACCACGTAGATCACCGCCTGAACCAGGTAGTTTTTCAGCAACGCGCACACGTCCAGCCCAGACATGTCGGGCAAATAGTCGTTCACCATCCACACGTCGACCGGTTGAGTGCGCGCCAATCGCAGGGCTTGCTGTCCGTTGCCGGCAAATTCCCAACGGATATCGGCTCCTCGAGTGGCACGGAGCAAATCGGCATAGTCGTCCGGGCGCCGATCGACCACGGCCACCGTTATCGCGCCGCGGTCATCCGGGTTAGTCATAATCGAATCCATTTCTAAAAGTCCTCCTCGATTGTTAGGCCGCGGCAGGCACCAACGGGCACCATCGGCCACCGCGGCAAAGCCGTGGTCGGCATGGTCGGTTGGTCGGCCGCGATTGTTCGCCCCCTTTCTTTTTTTGGTGTTGTGCATTTCCAAAAGGTTGCTTTTCGATTAAGCAACCGCGATGCCAATTGCGAAAACGCAGTAGATTGCCTGATGCAACTCCCGCTCACGACACGGCTTGCGAAAATAAACGGCCAAGAACCGCGGAAAAAGGGGAACAAAAGACTTATGCCAAAATGGATCGACGCTATACCAAATTGGTCGCATCGCGATGAGCCAAAATAGCACATCGATCAGACATGCGGCGCGCAACGGCCTATTAGGCGGCGCGGTTGCGAGAAAAAGGCAGCAGAATGCCGAGTTTTTCGATCTTCCGCAGGAGCAAACGACGGTCGATCCCTAACAACCTTGCCGCCGCGCTCTGGTTGTAATGGGTTTTCTCCAGCGTTTCGCGGATTAATCGACGTTCGCACTCGCTGAGTTTGGGCCAAGAAGCGCCGCATTGACAGCAGGGCGGTTTTTGCGGCCCGACAAAGTCAAGCGTTAAAGGAAGCGCGGACTGAACAGGGCATTCGTCGTTGTTTTGTGCATCCAAAATCGACCGCGTCTCCTCCGGCTCGACCAGATCCATCAGATGCCGGTCGGTTATTTCGTCGTCTTCGCTAAACACCACCGCCCGTTCCAGGACATTTTGTAATTGCCTCACGTTGCCGGGCCATTGGCATGATTCTAAAAAGCCGACGGCCGACCGCGACAGATACTTGCGCGGCAGACCGTTTTCGATGCAAAAACAATTGAGAAAGTGCTCGCACAAAGGCGAGATGTCCTCGACGCGCTCGTTAAGGGCCGTGGTGGTCAGTTTCACCACGTTGAGCCGATAGAACAAATCGAGCCGAAATCGGCCGGCCTGGACCTCTTTTTCCAATTGAAGGTTAGTGGCCGCAAGCACGCGAACGTCGACGGGGATGCTTTTATGGCTGCCCACGGGAACGACCGCTCGCTGTTGGACGACGCGAAGCAATTGGCATTGCAGTTCCAGACTAAGCTCGCCAATCTCATCGAGAAAAATGGTGCCGCCGTCGGCCGCCCGGAAACTGCCGAGAGTATCGTGCTCGGCGCCGGAAAAAGCCCCTTTGACATGCCCGAAAAGCTGGCTGGGAAATAACGTGGATGGAATCGACGTACAATCGACAGCCACGAAAGGCTCCTTGACGCGGCCACTGAATCGGTGGATAGCAGAGGCAATCAGTTCCTTGCCTGTCCCGCTGGGTCCCTCGATTAAAATGTTACAGCGATATCCTGCTACCCGTTCAATCGAACGTCGGATTTGTTCTGCCCATTTTGACCCGCCAATCAGCTCATACATATCGTTCTGAGTTGTTCTTGCCGGAAAACCATCAACGTCCATGAAGACCGATCCGCTATCCGCGGCGGATTACGCACAAGAGAAAACGCCTAGCCCAAGAATGGCCCGCGGCAAAGCGATGCCTTGCACTGCGAGCACCGGGACATAGGTATTCGGACGCTGCCTAATTGAGTTTAATGTATGTAATAAACTATAAGTATTGAATTTACCATCAAAAACGGTAATGTCAAGTTTTTTAAATGGGGCCTTATAAGAATTATATGGAATCCACTCTATCGATGGGGAAAACCAGCCAAATCATGGCCCAACCTGGGTATGAGGAGGGGAACAATCGGCCAGTTTAGCCGTCGGGCCTACTACCGCTTAGGGTGGAAAAGGGCCATAAATGGCCCTAACTAATCAAATTGACAACGTCGGTACTACTAATAGTGCTAACAGTTTGAGTTTATACTAGCAATCATCTAAACGGAGTACGATAAGGAAACTTATAACATGAGCACCGACAGCATTCCTGCCGCGACTGACTTCATCCGCGAAATCATTAACGAAGATCTCAAGACAAACAAATACGGCGGACGGGTGCATACGCGGTTTCCGCCGGAGCCGAACGGATATCTGCACATCGGGCACGCCAAGTCGATCTGCCTGAACTTCGGCATCGCCCAGGACTACGGCGGGAAGTGCAATCTGCGCTTCGACGACACAAATCCCTGCAAGGAGGACGTCGAGTACGTCGATTCGATCATGGAGGACGTCCGCTGGCTGGGCTTCGATTGGGAAGACCGACTGTTTTACGCCTCCGACTATTTCGATCAGCTATACGAGTGGGCGATCCAACTTATCAAGGCCGGCAAGGCCTACGTTTGCGATCTTAACGCCGAGGAGATGCGCGAGACCCGCGGCACTTTGACCACGCCGGGGAAAAACAGCCCGTATCGAAACCGGCCGATCAAAGAGAACCTCGATCTGTTCGAGAGAATGCATGCGGGCGAATTTCCAGACGGATCGCGGACCCTGCGGGCAAAGATCGACATGGCTTCGCCCAACCTCAACATGCGCGATCCGGTGATGTACCGCATTCTTCACGCCACGCACCATCGCAGCGGCGATAAATGGTGCATCTACCCGATGTACGACTTCACCCACGGCGAATCGGACTCGATCGAAGGCATCACGCATTCGATCTGCACGCTGGAATTCGAAAACCATCGCCCATTGTACGATTGGTACGTAAAAGAACTGGGAATTTACGCCCCGCAACAGATCGAGTTCGCCCGCTTGAACCTGACCTACACGGTAATGAGCAAGCGGCGGCTTTTGGAACTGGTAAAAGACGGCCAGGTAAGCGGGTGGGACGATCCGCGCATGCCCACCATTTGCGGGCTGCGCCGCCGGGGGTACTCGCCCGAGGCGATCCGCGATTTCTGCAAGCGGATCGGCGTGGCCAAGATCGAAGGCATCAACGACATCGCCCTTTTGGAGCATTGCCTGCGCGAAGACCTCAACAAACGTGCCCCGCGGGTAATGGCCGTACTCAATCCGCTTAAACTAGTCATCGACAACTATCCCGAGGATCAAGTCGAAGAGATGGAGGCGGTCAATAATCCCGAGGACGCGCGGATGGGCACGCGGTCCGTGCCGTTTTCGCGCGTGCTTTTTATCGAGCAGGACGATTTCCGCGAAGTGTCGCCTAAGAAATACTATCGACTGGCGCCCGGCCAGGAAGTGCGTCTGCGATGGGGTTATCTGGTCCGATGCACTGGCGCAGTCAAGGATCCAAAGACCGGCGAGGTGGTGGAAGTGCATTGCACGTACGATCCGGAAACCCGCGGCGGCAACACGCCCGACGGCCGAAAGGTGAAAGGCACGATCCATTGGGTATCGGCCGCCCACGCCGTTAAGGCCGAGGTCCGCCTGTACGACTCGCTTTTCACCAAGCCCGATCCCGACGACGTGCCAGAGGGTTCGGACTATCGCGCCAATTTGAATCCAAATTCGCTGGAAGTGCTTTCCGATTGTTACGTCGAGCCAAGCCTGAAAACCGCGGCGCCCGGAACCAGGTTCCAATTCGAGCGCCTGGGATATTTCTGCGTCGATACGGGCGATTCCGCCCCCGGAAAACCGGTTTTCAATCGCACGGTAACGTTAAAAGACACCTGGGCGAAAATCGAAAAATCGCAAACAAAAGGCGATTAGTGTTTGGGGATAATTTAAAATGTTGCATTATAAATGATGGATTATAAACTGTTAACTGAAAACTGTTAACCGATAACTCACTTGAATCCTGAACCCCGAACCCTGAACCCTTTCAAGGAACATCATTATGCCCCTGGTCGTAGTCGGTTCGGTTGCATTGGACAGCGTCGTCACGCCAACACAAACGCGCGCTAATATCTTGGGCGGTTCGGCGGTTTATTTTTCTTATGCGGCCAGTTATTTCACATCGGTGCGGCTGGCCGGCGCGGTCGGCGAGGATTGGCCTTGTGAACATACCAATTTGCTCAAGGCCCGGGGCATCGATACCACCGGATTGCAGATCATCCGCGGAGGAAAAACGTTCCGTTGGCGCGGCAAGTATGCGGCCAATATGAACGATCGGGAAACGCTCGACATCCAGTTAAACGTGATGAACCAGTTCGACCCGCTGCTGCCTGAATCCTATCGCCGCTGCAAGTTCCTGTTTTTGGCCAACGGTTCGACCAAACTGCAAATGAAGGTGCTCGATCAGTGCACCGGCCCGTCGCTGGTGGTGGCCGACACCATGGACCTCTGGATTCGCACTGAGTCCAAGGAATTGCGGGAGTTGTTCAAGCGCATCGACGGGCTGGTCTTGAACGACAGCGAGGCCAGGCTGTTGACGGGCATCGACAACCTGGTCCGGGCGGGCCACGCGGTCCGCGAGTTGGGACCGAGTTTCGTGGTCATCAAAAAGGGCGAGCACGGCGCGATGTTCTTCAGCCAACACGAAACATACGTCCTGCCCGCTTATCCCACGCCCGACGTGATCGATCCGACCGGGGCCGGCGACAGTTTTGCCGGCGGAATGATGGGCTACCTGGCCGAGCAGGATAATTTCGATCCCAAAACGCTCAAAAAAGCCATGGCCTACGGCATTCTCACGGCCAGTTTCACGGTGGAGGATTTCAGCCTCGACCGCCTGAAGATCATCACCCGCGAAGACATCGATAAACGCATGGCGGAGTATAAGCGAATGCTTGGCTTTTAGGCCGGAATTTATAGACATTTGTCTATAATGCAGTTCCAAATCGCTTGCCTTTTAGCAATTATTGTGGGTTAGAATAGCCTTTTAAAACTGGAAAATGTCTTAAAATACAAATTCTGCAATTCTTGGGGGGTGGGGTATTGACTAGACAAAGTTAGGCCCCAAAAT
>JBEKIK010000145.1:0-5683 GCA_050011795.1 Thermoguttaceae bacterium
AATCGATGTAAGTCAGTATCCCCGACAGGATTTGAACCTGTAACCTTCGGCTCCGGAGGCCGACGCTCTATCCAATTGAGCTACGGGGACGAAATTTTTCCTCATTCGGCAAATAAGTGCATTTAGAGGAATCTAGATACACTTGAGAGGAATATAGAGGAAAATTTTAAGTCTATCTCCAAAGGTTGTCAACACTTACGAAACCATCGTTTTGGGGCCTTAAAGTGCAAATAGAGGAAAAGAGAGGAAATTCGTAACGTTTTAGGGGAAAGTAGTATGACACCACAGGAGACACCACGGACAAAAACAGAGCACCACACAGAGCACCGAAATATGGTGCTTTTCCGATGTGTGTCACGAAAGGTATGAGTAGATGGGAAGACCACTCGGCATAACGGCCAAGTTGATCCACGTACGGGCCGTCCCTTGGCGACTTGAACCATCACACTCTTCCATCTTCATCACGGTTCGAACAATCAAACGGGGTTACCGTCAATAAATCGCCAGCCTTGCGGGCCGTGGTAAGCTTGATGCCTGGTAAGTTCCAACAGGCATCCGGAGGGCCAAGTAATGGCGAAGACCAGGATTACGGAACGGCAACGGTATTGGCGAGAGGTGATTGAACGTCAACAGGGTAGCGGCCAGAGCATCGTTGGGTTCTGTGCCCAGGAAGAACTATCCCCGGCCTCGTTTCATGCCTGGAAGCGGCGACTGGGGCGATCCTCGGGTGAAACTGGAAGGTAGACGGCGAGGCAGGCCCTCGCCCCCGTACAGATCGTCAGCGACGCACCGGGCGGCAAGGGAAACCTGGAAGTCCAGTGGCCTGGCGGCGTCGTGCTCCGGGTCCAGGGCTGTGAAGCTGCAATCGCCGCTCCCCTTCCTGGACGAGCACCCCATCATCCGCCCGCTGGACGACTATGCGGCGGTCCTAGCCCGCAAGACCGCCTCCGACGGGCGTTTGTAAAGACATGACTGGGCAAAAGCATCTCCCCCGCTATCGCTCGTGAGCGTTCACCAGCGACGTGTCTGGCACGAGGAGCGGGGCACCTTTTCTGTTCCGCAACTAAGCCGTTTTGCCGCACGTTCAGCGGCGGACTCGTAGATATTCAAAGTCTCGCGGGCCACCGCATCCCAGTCCAGATGCTGTTCGGCGTGTGCACGCAGCCGCGTTCCGTAATCCTGCCGCATCGCCTCGTCGCTCAAGATCTGCTCTATCCGGTTGGCAAGTTCCACCGGATCGTTACCGCTGATCCAGATGCCCAGATCACCGATGTGGTCGGGAACGCCTGCCAACCGCGTGGCGATGATTGGTAGTCGGTTGGCCGCGGCGACGCCAGCCGCTAGACCGGCAAAGCTCCCCGTAAAGGGCAGCACGCACACCTGCGACCGTCGGTAAAGACGTGCCATCTCCTCCGTCGAACTACTCCCTTCCGGCAGATCGTTGAGCCATTCCACGTCGTCTGCGACGCCGGCCTGCTTTGCCATTTCGATGGCATCCGGCGGCGGTGTCACCCCATAGTGACCATGAATCCGCAATCGCGGCACTGCTTGCGAGCGATCCTTAAGGCACTGATAAGCTTGCAGCAGGACGCCAAGTCCCTTGTTCTTGGTGAGGTGATGGCCACCGTAGAAAACGATGCCATCTCGCGCGACGTTCTCGCCTTCCGCAAGATCCGTTCCACAGCAGACAACGTTCACCAGATTCGCCGCAACGCCCGTGGACACGAGCTTTTCCTTTATTAAGCTGTCGTGAACGATGACGGCGTCAGCCAAGTTGTAGGTTTGGTTGCGAACGGGAAAATCGGTCTGCTCGGGATCCAATTCATGTAGCGTAATCACGCGTGCCGCACCCAAGCGTCGCCGCAGGAGATGGAAGGCGACATCCGCACCATAGGCGTTCAGGGTCTGCTGAAAGTGAATGACATCGGCCTCCGATGCAAGGCCCGCGTAACGCAATGCGCGGAAGTAGTTGCTCGCATAGCGGATGCCAAACTTCAGGCCCCGTTTGACCGGATTGGGCGAGTAGCTAGCAATGTCCCAACCTCCGATCTTGCTGCGCATCTCGAAATAGTCGCAGTCCTGCACCTGGAACTGGTGAGTTAATGCTATGGGATCGTCGCACCCGCAGTTGGAGGCAACCCACTGCACGGGCGATCCGGCCGTGCGTTCCAGCGCCAATCGTAACGAGGAGATGTAGCCGCCGTATGACGTCCGGAACGGACAACCTATCAACGTTATTTTCATATCTGTCTCCTGTCTCGATATGCGTTTTCGCTGCCAAGTGCTTCATAGACTTTGCGTTGATTTACAGTAACCATAGAAATATAGGACACACTTACGTTGCGTATGAAAAGGAGAATAGAGTCCAATTCTCACGGCGAGGATGTTCTACCGGTGCTTTTTGGTTGCCCCGGTCAATAACAAGAAGAACGAAGTATGCATCGCTTTCCACGCTAATCTCGTTGGCGATCGAAACCGGATTTTCGGGATGATTCAGACCGTAACGTTGCTGACGGCTGCAATCTCTTTGAGGGATTTGCCGGGCTCTAACCGTCAAAGAATCATCATCACTTACGAGAGAACGGCGGCACGGCGGATAGCCCGTTTTCGGCGACGACGAGCTTGGGTCTCGCGGGATTCTTCTTCCCGCTGCTCAAGCCGATGTTCGGGGTGGGCAGCCACCCAGCGATCCGGCAGTAAGGCTTCCAGGGCAGCGGTATACGATGCGAGGCAGGGTCCGAGGGGCCGAAAAAGGGTTCGCTGCATTCAGTCTGATGGGCACGGCTTCAATGGACGAGTTGCCCGGCAAACCCGGCGGCTCAGGTTGCCGTTAGTCCGATTTATCGGTGGTTTTTCCGGATTCTTGGAAACGAATGAGTTGATGAGATAGCAGTAGAAACCTGCAAATCTTACTAGCCTTTCTGTAAGTAAGGTTAAGAGCACCAAGTTTTTCCGCCTTTATGCAGGCCATATTCCGGGCACAATTTTGGACTATTATTTACATATGGAGAATTACCGAAAAATTTTATTCGCTGCATAGTAACCTTAGTCGTGGTGTGCAATAATTGAGCCGAACAGGATTGCTCCCCCTTAAATCCACCCCCGCGATATCCGCGGCCAACCACTAGAAGACGAAAATCCTCGTCGGTTATGCTAACAAATGAACATGGGAAATCATTTATGAAAATGTTACTCTGTTTTGGACTACTGGTTTTGTTACCTTTCGCGGTCCATGCTGCCCAACCGTGGCGGG
The DNA here is from genome assembly GCA_050011795.1 of Thermoguttaceae bacterium. Taxonomy (GTDB): domain Bacteria; phylum Planctomycetota; class Planctomycetia; order Pirellulales; family Thermoguttaceae; genus JBEKIK01. The sequence continues at coordinate 3,254 of JBEKIK010000145.1, forward strand.
AGGTCACGATGCCCACGGTGGCCGAGGCGGCCGCCTCATTTAGCCAGCCACCGAGAGAATACGGCGCGATCCACTGGGCCATCTGGGGCGGCCAGCAGACCAAGGAGCGCATCCAGGCCGACATCGAACGGATCAACGCTAACGGCGGCGGGGTCTACATGATCAACAACTCGCGCGGCTTGCGCCCCAAGTATTTCACGCCCGAATATCTCGATCTGGTGAAGTTCACCGTGGAGGAGTGTAAAAAAAACGGCATGAAAGTCTGGATCGAGGGCGACGCAGGTTATCCCGACGGTTTCGCCGGGGGAATGATCAGCAGTGATTATCCGCAGTTGGGCATGCAGGGCATCGTCGCCGACGCGCACTATACCGTTGCCGCCGGGCAGACGCTCGCTATTCCGCTGCCTGCCGATACGCTGGGGATCCTGACCCGTGCCACAGCGGCTGTTTCGGGTGCGGGGGAGCCCTCGCCGGCGGGCACGGTGCTGTCGCTGCCTGACGACGGAAAGTTCAAATGGACGGCGCCAGCAGGGTCGTGGGAGGTGACTTTCCAGGGAAGCCCGGGCGAGGCGCGCTACAGCATTGTCGCCGGCCAGACGTTGAGTATTCCGCTGCCCCCTCAGACGAAGAGCATCCGGGCCAATCCCCGTGCAGCGGGGCGGGGCGGCGCGGGGGCGCGCGGCGGCGAGGGGACTACCAGAGAGCCCGCGCAAGCAAGCACGGTGCTGCCGCTGCCCGACGACGGACAATTGCATTGGACTGCGCCGAACTCGGGAACTTGGGAGGTGACGTTTGTCAGGCATGTTTATCGCAGCTCACCCACCCGCTTTGTCAATCGGGCGGACGGCACCAACGACAAAGACAGCCTCTATTCTCTGATCGACTATCTGGATCCCAAGGCCACCGCCACCTATCTGAGGCTCATTCACGAAACTTACCAGAAGCTGGTCGGCGACGAGTTCGGCAAGACCATCCTCGGTTTCCGCGGCGATGAACCCGACTACACTGGCTTCATGCCTTGGACGGCCAGGCTGCTGGAAACTTTTCAAGCGAAAAAAGGCTACGATCTGAAACCCTATATAGCCCAGTTCTTCGTTACCCCGTTGACTCCGGAGGCGCAACGCGCCAAAGCCGACTACTGGGACGTGTGGAGCGGCATGTTCCGCGACAATTTTTTCAAGCCGCAGCAAGACTGGTGCAACGCGCGGAACATGGAATACATGTGCCACCTGAACCATGAAGAAATCATGATGAGCCGCGGCGGCGGCGGAGACCTGATCAAGAACGAAGGCTCCTTTTTCCGCGACATGCGTTATGTCGGCGTGCCTGGAGTCGATAATCTCGGCCAGATCAAGCCCGGCGTCGTGGCCGATTTTCCCAAACTGGCGGGCTCCGCGGCCCATTTGTTTGGCCGGCCCCTGATCTGGGATGAAGAAGGAGGGAGCACGGGCGTGGATGGGAAATTCGTCATCGATTACCAACTCGTCCGCGGCATCAACTATATGAATATACGCGGCCTGAACAGAGTCACCCCCGCCGCCGCCCACGAAGGCGCCCAGTCCGGGCAAGATCCGGCCTTTGTCACCGGCTGGTATGTCACCCGGGCCCAGCATCTGCTGGCCATCGGCCGGCCCGGGGCTCAGGTCGCCCTCTATCACCCGACCGATAGCTATTGGCTGGGGGACCGGGAGGCTGACGCAGTCACAGTCAATCTGACTATGCAGTTGATGGAGCAGCAGATCGACTTCGACCATATTGACCACGATACGCTGGCAACTGTCTGTACGCTGGAAAAGGACGGGCTGAAGAATCTGAGCGGTCAGGTCTACCATGCCGTAGTCATCCCGACCTCGACAGTGATCGAAAAGAATGTGCTCGAACGCCTGCGCGCCTTTGCCGCGGCCAGCGGCAAGGTCGTCTTTGTCGGCCGCACACCAACAATGGTGGTGAGCCGGACTTTCCTCCATCCCGAGGCCGACACGCCGGATCTGAGCTTCGCCACGCTTGAACCCACGGAGGCAATTACCGCGAAAGTGGTCGCGGCGCTGCCCAAGCCGGACGTCAAGCTCAACGTACCTTGCACAGGCGTCAAATACATCCATCGAATGCTGAAGGATGGGGACGTCTATTTCTTCTTTAACGAGTCCGACCAGACCCAGGAACGAACGGTCACTCTGGCCGGCAATGGACAGGTGCAAGTCTGGGATGCAATCACCGGGAAGATTAATCCTCTCGCCGGCGCCATAAAGGCCCAGGGGAGCAGCGCTGTGCCGCTCAGCCTTGCGTCCCATGAGTCGCGTTTCATCGTGATCGGTCCCCTGCCGGAGGCCAAGAGCTCACCGGCTGCTTCCGACATATGAGGCCTGCTTCGAGGTGGTTGCGAGATCGTTTCTAGCACAACAGGATGCTTTGAGTGAGATTGGCAAGAAC
>JBEKIK010000146.1:0-5653 GCA_050011795.1 Thermoguttaceae bacterium
GACCTTTCGCCTGAGTTAGAAAAGTCTCGGCCGTGAACTGATCGCGATGTTCGATCTTCCACAGGCCTTCGTAAAGAAAATGACAACCCAGACACAACCTCAGCGCTACCAACGCCGATACCGTCAGCAGGCCTATTGCAAACTTATTGTCGCGTTTATTTTCGTTCAGACTACACCTCCTTCGCCCGGACGATCACAGTGCGTTTTTCAGCGACTTGTATCAAAGCGTTTATGAAATTGCACTAAACTTGTATTTTATCTCCTTCAGCATTACTCTGCCAGGATGTATTATTCGATTCCAACCCCACCACCAATACCGGGGGCTAAAACGGCGAACCTATTTGTTTTTCGCCGGTGGAAGAAAAATATAGCCATCCGGCCGGGAAAATGCCATAAAATGTCACTCATCTTGGTTGAACTTTGGGGCATGATACAATACACACCCGGGGCTAAATAAGTCCATTTTTTAACATCTTACTCATTAATTTTGCCATGCGGATCGTACTTTGCTATCCTGTAGAAACGAAACACATCGCCCAAATCGCCGCCGCCATGCACGATGCCGAGATCATCGACGTCGGGCAGGAACACGTTGTCGAGCAGCTTTTTGCCGCGGATATCTTCTGCGGTCACGCCAAAGTGCCCGTGGATTGGGACGGAGTGGTGCGCCAAGGCCGTTTGCGATGGATTCAATCCTCGGCCGCCGGCATGGACCACTGCCTGGTGCCGTCGGTCATTGCGTCGGACATCGTTGTCACCAGCGCGTCGGGCGTATTGGCCGATCAAGTCGCCGAACACACCATCGCGTTGATTACGGCCTGGACCCGCGGTTTGCCCGTGTTCTTCCGGGCACAGCAGAAAAAGGAATTCATCCGCCGGCCAACCCGTGATCTTACCCGCGCTATGGTGGGCATTGTGGGATTAGGCGGCAACGGCCGGCGCTTGGTCGAATTGCTTGCACCTTTTCAAACACGAATTCTGGCTACCGATCTATTTCCAATCGATAAGCCGGACGCAGTGGAAACTCTTTGGCCGGCCGACCGCCTGAGCGATCTGCTTCCCCTGGCCGATATCCTTGTGTTATCCTTGCCGCTTTATGCCCAAACCAAAAACATGTTTAACGCCGCAGCATTGGCAAAGATGAAGCCCGGCTCGCTGCTGGTGAACATGGCCCGGGGGCCTTTGGTCGTGCACGACGACCTGGTCGCGGCGTTGGAAAGCGGTCATCTGGCCGGGGCGGTAATGGACGTCACCGAACCGGAACCGCTTCCGCCTGCCAGCCGCCTTTGGGGTATGCCCAACGTCATTATCACACCACATGTGGGTGGTCAGGCGGCATGGCGAATCGATACCATAACCGACTTGTTCTGCCGCAACCTGGAGCGTTGGCAGGCCGGTATGCCGCTCATAAATTATTTATCAGACAAACATTTAGGTTTTCCCATCCGCGGCGGGGGTTACCCAATTTGGAGGTAAAGGGCCTAAGGTATTCGGTGTTAAAGATGAAATGATTGCGCAATATGTAATAATTATTACGTGTTATTTCATTGACAAAGAATGACATTCCGTTATCTTAAAAGATGTAAGTATGTGGGGCGTTGTGTATTATTGCTTATGATTTTACGAGGATTTATCCATGATCCTCAAGGTGGAGGCTAATCGAAGGTTTTTTCGGAACAGAAAAGAGACTTTGCAGGTTGCCCTTGTTTCATCCCGGGAAATTAAGGACAGCCGGCGGTTTTTTAACCGTAATCCTACATAAGTTCATCTTGGAAAAGAGCGGATACTCCGGCCTTGATCGAGCGGGTTTTCGCGATGAACCTTCCCTCCAGAAATCGTAAAATGGAGCAGATATCGCCAGATCAGAGAAAAAGGGTTTGTGTCAATCGGATTTTCTTTATTTCTTCGTTACAGGAGTAACTTACTATGATGCGAATCAAATTAACTTTATTGTGCTTGGTGCTTGCCACGCTTTGTGCATATGTGCAAGCCGCCGATGATTTTTGGAATACTACCGTTAATGACAGTAATTTTTCGCTTCCCGCCAACTGGAGTCTGGGCACTTTTCCGGCAACCACCGATATCGCCAGAATAGATAATGGCGCTATCGTCGACGTCCTCAGCGCGCCGCCTAGTCCAATTACAATGGGTCAACTATGGATTGGTTCGACCCTACCGACGGACACCGTTCCAGGGACCGGCACTCTCAACGACAGCGCTTACAGGATTGTTGCAAACAATTATGTCGAAGTCGGTGAAGGGTATACGCTCTCTACGCTCAATACCCCTCCTGATGCTACCAATAACATCGCTGGCGGAACAGGCTATCTCAACTTGTCGGGAAGTGCCACTTTTTACCATATCTCGGCAGGTTGGTTCCAAATCGGTGAAAATTCGGATTCAGGAAGCACCGCTATTACTACAGGCTATGTGAATTTGTCAGGTAGTGCCGTCTTAAACAACAATTTCGGCAGATTTATTTTGGGAAAAGGAACACTGGGAGTAGGCTACCTTCACATCCAAGATACTGCGATACTAAACCTCCCAGATGGTGAATTCGATAACATCGGTTTTATTGGCGGCACAGGCATTGTCACCCAGGCCGGCGGCACAGTCAACAAAACCGGCGCTAATTATCTCCTTGTTGGTGGCTTTGGTGGAACCGGAACTTGGAATCTCAACGGAGGCACGATTAATTCTACATCTAATCCACTTGTTATGGGCGATGCAGATTCTGGATATACCTCTACAGGCTATTTTTACCTAAACACCGGAGGCTTACTAAATACAGTGGGCCTGCAAGGAGGAATAACGTGGGACACTAGTGGAACCTGCACCGGCAATTTCTATTTCAATGGCGGCACGCTCCAAGCCTCCGCCGCCTCCACTAATTTCATGACTACCGCTAACGCCAAATCTTCATTGAATTTGTATGTATCGACCAACGGAGCCAAAATCAATACCAACGGCTTCAATATCACAATTGCCCAACAATTTTCTACGGATCCCGCAATAACAACAGACGGAGGTTTGACCAAACTCGGCGCCGGCACCTTGACGCTTTCGTCGTACCTCCAGTTCCTGGGCAACATCACGGTTAACTCCGGCACTCTTCTAGTAACTTCCACGTACAATACCTCGCCCACCGCAATCGTCGCATCCGGCGCCACGTTGGCCGGAGGCAGAGCTGGCTATCAGTCTTTTAATGACGTTGTGGTTAACGCCCCGGTTTTAGGCGTGCGCGGGATCATCTCCCCAGGCGATCCCGCCACAGATAACGGCAGCGGTGCTGGCGTCGGCACAATGAATATGAACAATCTGACCATAACCGCCGCCGCATTGAATTTCCAAATCAATCCCATTAGCAGTAGCGATCAGATTAATCTCGGGACATACACTCTTACCACCCACACCAGCGGCACCTACAAAAACCTGTTCAACTTTACGCTGCTCAGCGGCGGCTCGGCAACGTCCCCTCCTTACACTATCCAACTGATCAAGTACGGCACCTTCACCGGCTCTATAAACGATTTTGCCCTGGCCGACGACTCCTTGGGCGTTTTCGACGCGACACTTGCGAATTCGGGTACCTCCATCGACCTGGTGTTGACCGCGTCCAACGAGTGGCAAGGTACAACAAGCACCTATAGCACCACTACAAATTGGAAAACCGGCTCGGTTCCCAAGAACCAGGGCAATAAGGCCGTTTTCGCTTCTTTGGGATCCATCTATTCCGTCAATCTCGATATTTCACCCATCTTGGGCAAGCTCATTTTCAACAACAGTTCCAATTCCTACACTATCGATTCAACCACCGGCCAATCCATCACCTTGGATACCACGGTGCTGGCGGGACCGCAGGTCCTCTCTTACGCCGGCAGCCACGAAATCAAGGTGAACGTGGCCATGAAGGAAGACACGCTCTTCAACGTGGACACTACGGCCTCAGTGGGCGTCGATACATTGACATTGAGCGGAGTCCTTAGCGATGCTGTTGGCTATGCCGGCCGGTCCATTACCAAGACCGGCTCGGGCAATTTGGTCTTTTCTAATGCGAACACCTACACCGGTTCCACCACGGTAACCGGCGGTTCACTCGAACTAGATGGAGCAAATACTTATACAGGCGCGACAACAGTGACCAACGCCACGTTGATCGCAAAATCAATCGCTGCCACAGGTGTGTCAAGCTCGATCGGCGCCCCCACGAGCACTGATGCCTCCTATTTGGTGCTCGACACCTCAACCTTAACATATACCGGAACAGCGATCGTCACCACCAATCGAGGTATCACATTGGCCAATGCCGTCACGATCGACACCGTGAAAGACCTCACCTTCAACGGACCGGCCGTGATGGGAGGGTCGGGCGTGACCCTCAACATGCCGAGCGCCGGAATGATCACTCTCGGCGGACAGATCACATCTGCCCCCGTACCTTTTACTAAAACCGGCCCCGGCACGCTCAAGTATACCTCCGCCTCAGGGGTGATTAACACGATCTCCCAGGGAGGCGGCATCGCTTATACCATTCTAAACGGCAGCGTGATTATCGCGGGCGCAGACAACACGACGGAGTATGATGTTCCAAACGGCGAGTTTACTGTCGGCTGGAACAGCGAGAACCATCCGGTCAGCTTGACCGTTAGCGGCGGTACTGTGAACGTCGGTCAATGGTTCTCCGTTGGCACTGGTAATCAATTGACATCGACGTTGACCATGACCGGCGGTGCGATCAACGCCCAACACGTCTCGATAGGTTATGCGAGTGGTAACGCTACTGGCGGCACACAGGTCGTCTCTCTGTCCGGTAATTCGTCGGTGAATGCAAGCCTCACTAATTTTTGGATTGGAGAATCCGCCGGCTGTAATACTACAGTCACTCTTTACGACAATGCCCAGATGACTAGTGGTGCATTTATGAGCATCGGTCTGAACGGTACAACCACCCTCACAGTCAACGGCCCCGGAGCAACGCTGTCGACGGTAACCGATTTGAACGTCGGCGACGGAGCGACGTCCAATGGCACCCTCAATCTCATAAACGGCACCGTGCAAACAAGCGTTTTATGGGTCGGCAAAAACTCTGGCGCCGTCGGCCTCGTGACCCAATCCGGCGGTACGTTGACAGCAGCCACGGACTTCAGAATTGGCGATGGAAGTACCGGTACCTATAAGCAAACCGGCGGCACTGTAAACGCCAGCTATCTCCGCATGGCAGTGACAGCAACCGGAACAGGCACCTATACCCTTACCGGTGGCACGGCCAGCTTCACCACCACTGGCATACAAGATGCCGATATTGGGGCTGTCGGCACCGGCTCCCTAAACGTGGGCGGTACGGGCTCGATCACCATGCCGCAGCTCTATCTAGGCTGCTCGTACTGGACCCCGACCGGCACCACCGAGGGTGTAGGCACTGGAAATCTGCGAGTGTACGGAACCGGTTCCGCGACTGTCACCGGGAATATCATCGGTACCTGCAACACGGGCGGCATAGCCAACATCAACCTCGATGGCGGTACCTTGACGACCACCGGTATAGCAAAGGCTGCTCTTGGAAGCGGCGGTACTCCTGGAGGCGGCGGCGTGATGACTGTCTACTTCAACGGCGGCGTGCTCAAGGCCGGCGCTTCGGATAATCCCACCGGCG
>JBEKIK010000147.1:0-5621 GCA_050011795.1 Thermoguttaceae bacterium
CTATCATCCGGCAAGGACGGTCTTTTCAGGGATTTATTCCCCGAGGGCGGCTCGGAAGGCGAGGGGCTATTTTCACGCGGGTTTAACGAAGGCGTGCCTTTTTCTCTCTGATCCGGATCACTCGGCGGCCGTCTGGGCCGGTCCGATGGACGTTGTTGCGTTTCCTGATCTTCCGACTCGCTCGGCCTGAACGTGGGAATGGAATTTGAAGGCGCCACCATGCGTATCTTGCTGTTTGGATGCATGGTGGGCCATATTTCCTGGATCCGCTCCAAGGCCGATCCCAGCGACCGCTGCGACAAGGGCAGCATCCGCATTTTGCCGGCGCTGGCCGTGACCATCGAGTTGGCGTCGGTCTCGCCCATTTGATGCAGCATGGCCGTAATCTGATCGATTTGCACGGTGGTGCCGCGTATTATCAGTTGCCGGGTGTTCAGATCGGCCTCGACTTGAGGACCGGAACCGCTTTTGGACGCATCCGTGCCGCCGCCGAACATCTTGTTGATCGCCTGCACGGCCGTTTGCGGATCGACCATCCGCAAGCGGAGCACTGTCACGCGGCGAGCGTCGTGCTGCAACTGTTCCAAGGTGGCCCGAATCGTGGCATGTTGGGCGGGCCGGGCAAGGACGAATAACGTGTTGGTCTTGGAATCGAGGTCCATGCGTACGTCTGGCAGGCCTTTCAAAAGGGTTTGCATCACTTTCTCGGTTAATTGAGGATCGGCCGTATCAATCGAATAAGTCGCGAATTGCGGCGATCCTTCCAGATCGCCGGGGGTGGCGCCGCCCGGGGGCGCATCAATCGTTTTTAGAATTTCTTCCAGCCGGGCAATTCTTTCCGGCCTGCCGGTTGCTATTATGCGCTTATTGTTGGTATCGACGGTCAAGAGCAGCGAACCGTCGGTTGTTTTATATTGATCGCTGGGGATGTCGAGCAACTGACGCAGGTTGGGTAATATACTTTCGGGCGTGACAAAATGCAGTGTAAATGTCCGAAATTTTCCGGAGTTAATGCCTTCCGGATCTTCCAACTTTTGAACCAAATCGCGAATCACCCGCAGCCGCGCCGCTGTATCGGTAACGGAAAGCCGCCGCGACTTGGGTAAAGGAACTATCGTGGTCGTAGGGCCTTTGAGTTTTTCGATTTCTCCCGCGACCTCGTCGGGCGGAAGTTTTACCAGATCGAAATTCACGTTGACAAACTCCGAATCGCCTCGTTTGTCCAGCGAATCCAAGGGCACGGTGGGCACCATGAGAGGCGGGATATTGTCAAGACTGGCCAGCATCAACATACGGTCGCGGCGAATCAGCGTACAGCCCCTGGTCTGAAGTTGGGCATTCAATATGTCGATGGCCTGGGTCGGAGTCTTTTCCTCGTCGTCGACGAAATTGAAGGTGCCTGTGGGCTTGGCTTCAGGATTTATTACCAACGATAAACCTGCCTGATCGGCGAACCAAGGGATCACCACGTCCCAAGGCTGATAACGGAATGCAAGACGGATTTTTTCCGCATGTTTGGGCAATTCCACGCGCGGCTTGGGCGATACAGTCGCGGCGGCGGAGGCGGGCGCGGTTTTTTCCGTCGAGGCGGCCGGTTTTTCCGCCGCGGTTTCCTGCGGCTTCGATTGGTCCGACACCGGCGGTTGTGACTCGGACGCTGTGGAAGCGGCTGCCGGCGAAGATTCCGTCGAGGCCAATGCCTCCCAATCGGCTTTTTGTTTATCGGTCAGGACGGCCGCCAAACTACGTTCAGCCAAGGTTTGAACGATATGGGTTTTTTTTTCGTCGTTTTTGGGCAGATCCTGTTTGAGTTTTTCTAATATGTCGGCAATCTGTTTTTTTTGCTCTTCCGAAAGGGCAAGCCGTTGGGCAACCGCCGGTTCGGCCAACGAGGCGAGTCCCAATCGGCTTAGACGAATCTGTTCCAGCAGTTTTTTTTGCTCGGCGTTAAGCAAGGCCAGTCCTTTGGTTTCCGATTCCTGGCGGAAGGCGGCCATTTTTTGCTCGCGATCGGCGGCCGGAAGATCCTTTTGCATTACCAAATCCACGGCTTTGCTTTCGCGGTCGTCGATTAGGGATTGCAGTTTGGACTTTTGTTCGGCCGATAGTTGCAATTTTGCGGCTGTGTCGTCCTGAACCGCTAATGACAATACGCCCACGAAATCATCGGCGCTATAGGCCCGCATGGGCCAAATGGCACACAGCAGCACTGCCATAACGGCAGTAAGCATCCGCCTTAATATGCCGCAACCGACATCTACACCGATACTTACGCGATTGGTTTCAAGATAAGCGTTCAATGATCGCACTCCGGATATTAGGTCTCTTACGGAAACACCCGATTTCAGAAAGTTCGCCGCAAAGGAAAAAACAATAATTAGCCCCCCATTCTGACGAACCAGTGCCGTCAATCCCACATTTCCATGTTAATTTGAAGGTTGATTTGTTTCTAGGAAAAAACCAACAATCACTATACTATTAAACATTAAATACTAACCCCGAGGGTATGCAAAAGTTCTGAATAAAGCCTTATACAAAGCTTGTCAGACATGAATACCACCATTTCAAGTGGAACGTTAATACCGCACAAGATGCAAATAGCGGCGAATGCAGAACCATTGGCCCGTTGGGCCGTCAAGCCGTTGGTATCCGCCCCGAATTCTCAATTAGATCAAGCCGTAGCGGCTGAGTGTTGCCTGGAGTTTGTTTTCTTCGGCGGGGTTTAGCGGGGTTAAAGGCATGCGCAGTTCGCCGGTATCGCGGCCGAGCATGCGCATGGCGATTTTGATGGGGATCGGATTGGTTGCCAGACCGAGCATGTCGCGGCAGATGGGGAAGAGTTTATGATGCCATTGCCGGGCTTCGGTCATATCGCCGCGCTCGAAGGCCCGGATCATGAGCATCACGTCTTTTGGTATGATGTTGCCGACCACGGATATCACGCCCCGGGCGCCGATGGCCATAAGCGGCAGCGTCAGGCTGTCGTCGCCGCTTAATACCGTCAGATCGGTGGCGTTGATGATCTGCGAGGCCTGGTCCATCGAGCCGGTGGCCTCCTTGACCATGGTGATATTAGGCAATTCGGCCATGCGGGCGATAGTATCAGGCTCGATATTCTTGCCCGTGCGCCCGGGTATGTTGTACACGCAAATCGGTATGTCCACGGCCTGGGCCAGGACTTTGAAGTGCTGATAAAAACCCTCTTGGGTGGGCTTGTTGTAATAGGGCGCTACTATCAAGACAGCGTCGGCGCCGGACTTGGCTGCCCAACGCGTGAGATGTAAGGCTTCTTCGGTGCTGTTGGATCCGGTACCGGGCATGACTTTGATTCTGCCCGCGGCCGCTTCGATTACGGCGGCGATGACCCGTTCGTGTTCAGGGTGCGAGAGCGTGGGCGATTCGCCCGTAGTACCTGCCGGGCACAAACAGGTCGTGCCCGCGGCTATTTGAAACTCCACTTGCTGTTGCAAGGCCTCGATATCCACCTGACCGTCGCAAAACGGCGTGATCATGGCCACCGAAAGACCGGCGAATTCTTCACTGCGTGTTGTCATGGCATTAAATTACTAAGATTATCCACATTGGTTTCTAGATGGTAGGACTTCGTCTCACCCTATAAGTTGTTTCATTTCCCGAACGGCTTCCTGAAATCCGACCATGACCGCTCGGGCGACGATACTGTGGCCGATATTCAATTCGTGCATTCCTTCAATCGCGGCAACGGGGCGGACATTGTGGTAATTCAGGCCGTGGCCGGCGTGAAGGGCCATGCCTGATTGTCGAACCATAGCCCCGACGGATTGAAGTTTTTCCAGTTCTTTTTGTCTTGGGACGCCGCTTTTTGATTCGGCGTATTGACCGGTATGGAGTTCCACGGCATTGGCTTTCAATCGGGCCGCTTCTTCGATCTGCCTTACTTCCGGATCGAGAAACAGACTGACCGAAATGCCGGCGTCCTGAAGACGGCGAACCGCGTCGGCTGCTCGAATTTTATGCGCGATAACGTCCAGTCCGCCTTCCGTGGTGATTTCTTCGCGGCGTTCGGGCACCAGCGTGGCCTGATCGGGTTTGACGCTTAAGGCAATCTCTAAAATCTCCTCATTACAGGCCATTTCCAGGTTGAGTTTTACGGTAACGGTTTCACGCAGGTTCCGCAAATCGCGGTCGTTAATGTGGCGCCGGTCCTCGCGCAGATGCAAGGTAATGCAGTCGGCCCCCCCTAATTCAGCCAGGGCCGCCGCCCATATCGGATCCGGCTCATAAGTACGCCGGGCCTGCCGAATCGTGGCTATATGGTCGATATTCACTCCAAGTTCAGGCATGGCAAAGCATTTGTTAGGGGGGCTATTGAGTTTCAGGTAAATAATGCCGCGTTTTCACAACAGAGCTAGGCCGTGTCGGGGGTGGAATTACCGGGGCGACACGCCCCGGCTCTGATTTTTCACACGGCCTTAATTAACAAACCGAGATTATAACTCCATGTTTTTTTCCGGCAAGCTATGAGTATTACTCAGGTAATATCGGATCTGGTGGATTTCAGGATTTTGACGCCGGGAGAACGGTTTTTGGGGTACGCCTGGATTAATTATACAGCCTATCCCTCGATTTCGCTTATGGCTTTAAGCTAGAGTTTTTTGGATATCACTTTCGGGTTTTCCGCTTGGCATTATTGGCAGGGCGATTTTACCGGAAAGGGGTATTATCGGATTTCACGTCGTTCCGGGGCAAATATCTTTTCCTAAGGGGGGTACGACAATGACCTGCCAAGAGCTGGCGAAACGTATTGAAAAACTACAGCCCGAGGCCCTGCCGCGCGAGGTCGCTCGGCTCGGATTACTGCTGAGCAAGTATGTTGACGACCTTGACGAACTAAAAGACGAGGAACGTCTAGCTCAGGTATGGAAGGATATGATGGTTCGGCTACAGGCAGTGACCGACCAACATGAAGCCATTACGGCCGACTTGGAAAAAATGTCAAGTACCAATCCCCAGAAACTGACGTTTAATCAGATTATGGTGCTGATCCGCGTAATCAAGGTGCAAAGTCAAGTGGTTCAACTCTACATGGGCCAGCCAGTAGCGAAAGAAAGAGAGGAAAAATAAGGGTTCAGGATTCGGAATGTAAAAACCTTGAAGATTGTTGAAGCGGTAAAAAAGATTTGTTCTACTGAAGCATAACCCACAACTATTACCCAACCTCCGCGACCACCGGTTGCGGCTTTACATTCTGTCCACCGCCCACTGACCACTACGCTTCCCCAATTTTCGCCATCACGTCGTCGGGGATATAAAAGTTCGATGAAACGTTTTGCACGTCGTCGTGATCGTCGAGGCGTTCCATCAGTTTTAGGACTTTTTGGGCTGTTTCGGGGTCGGTGAGGTCGACTGTGGTTTTCGAGATGCGGGTGATTTGGCTGGCTTCGGGCGTGATGCCCGCGTTGGCCAGGGCCTTGGACACGTTTTGATAAGCGGCCGGATCGCAGATGACCTCGAATTTGCCGGAATCGCGTTTCACGTCGTCGGCCCCGGCTTCGAGGGCGATTTCCATGAGTTTTTCCTCGTCGGTGCTTTCGTCGGGAATGAGGAACAGGCCCTTGCTCTCGAACATCCATGCCACGCAC
>JBEKIK010000148.1:0-5617 GCA_050011795.1 Thermoguttaceae bacterium
CCAATCCCTTGTGAAACTGACGGTTTTTGCAAGGGCGCTTGGGCAGAGGAATCGAAAATTTTCACCAGTCCTTCGACAAATGGGTGTTTTGGGAATAACAAGTAAAGCACAAAAAAGCCGATGGCTAATCCGATCACACCAGATACTACAATTCCGATGAAAACCCCCACAGCGTTTTTTTTCTCTGAGGATTGTTTCCGCTTGTCGCATCTAATATGCGCACTCGCCGAAACGCTGTGGAGGAAATCGAATTGGTCGATTTGAGGGTTGGATCCGTTCTGATCCGGCCAGTCTTGCTTCTCACGGGTATCCCCGGATCGTCCGGCAGTGTCTTTTTCGCACATAATGTCGCCTCCTACCGCACAGACCATCGACTCTTCGGCGGGACGAATCGAATGATTAGACAACAAATAACCTATACTACCAAACTGTAGTAGTCAATTCCCACGCCATACTAGCGCATTAACAAGTTTCAGGAATTCTAGTGAGACTGCCGGTGTTAAACCGGAGGACGGTGGGAATGATGTCAAGTCCTCATGGCCTTTATGACTGATGCTGCACCCATCATACAATGACACGCACAAATGTCACCCTACCATAGCCGCTATGCCATTTGAGATGAAACACTACACGTCCTCATTAAATAAGTCATTCCATTACAACCACTTTCCTACCACATTTAATAGCCCTTTGCCTCTCCCCCAGTCGGCGGTTCTTGCGGGACTGTTCGCAAAGCTGTATTCTACTGGATTCTGCATGTTGCGGATTATTAGAATCATGTCCACTGCCTACCGTATCTTGTCCGCTCCTCCGGGCCAAGTGCCTGGGCTTCCATGTTGGGGCAGCAGTTTAACTGCTGCCCCAACATAGAGGGCTAAACATGTTATGTGAAATTAAATTTCTGATACCCTCGCTTCTTAAAACTGGTAACTGACAACTGAAAACTTTTTAAATTGAGGAGACTTCTCGTGGATAAACGACGCTTCGTGACAGTCGATGGCAATGAAGCGACGGCCAACATAGCCCACCTGTGCAACGAGGTGATGGCCATATATCCGATCACGCCGTCGTCGGGTCTTGGTGAATTGCCCGACGCCTGGGCCGCGGCCGGACGGAAAAACATCTTCGGCACCGTGCCCGACGTGGTGGAAATGCAAAGCGAGGCCGGAGCGGCCGGGGCCGTTCACGGCGCGCTTCAGGCCGGGGCGATTACCACGACTTTCACCGCCTCGCAGGGCCTGCTTCTAATGATTCCCAACATGTTCAAGATCGCCGGGGAACTGACCCCCACGGTCTTTCACGTCACTGCCCGGACCGTGGCCACGCACGCGCTTTCGATTTTCGGCGATCACGGCGACGTGATGGCCTGCCGTTCGACCGGCTGGGGGATGCTTTCCTCGGCCTCGGTGCAAGAGGCCCAGGACATGGCCCTGATCGCGCAGTCCGCCACGTTCGAGGCCCGGGTGCCTTTCATCCACTTTTACGATGGTTTCCGCATATCGCACGAGGTGAACAAGATCGAGCAATTGACCGAGGACGACGTAAAGGCAATGATCGACATGGACCTGATCGCGGAGCATCGCAACCGTGCACTTTCGCCCGAGCGGCCCAAGCTTCGCGGCACGGCCCAAAATCCCGACGTATTTTTCCAGGCCCGGGAAACGTGCAATCCGTTTTACGACGCCGCCGCGGGCATCGTGCAAAAGCACATGGACAAGTTCGCCAAACTGGTCGGCCGGCAGTATCACTTGTTCGATTACACCGGCGCGGCCGACGCCGATCGGGTGATCGTTATCATGGGTTCGGGCATCGGCGTGGTCGAGGAGACGGTCGAGAAACTCCTTGCCCAGGGCGAAAAAGTGGGCGTGCTTAAGGTTCGCTTGTTCCGGCCCTGGGATTCCGCCGCCTTTATCGCCGCGTTGCCCAAGACCGCCAAGAAGATCGCCGTACTGGATCGCACCAAGGAACCGGGCGCTGCCGGCGAGCCGCTGTATCAGGACGTTATTACCTCGCTGGCCGAGTGTTGGTCGGGCCGGACCGGCAACGGCTCGTTCCCGCTGGTTATCGGCGGGCGCTACGGCCTTTCCTCTAAGGAATTCACTCCGGCAATGACGGCGGGCGTGTTCAACGAATTAAACAAGCCTCAGCCCAAAAAACACTTTACCGCCGGTATAAACGACGACGTAACGCACCTGAGCCTGGATTACGATCCGAATTTTTCGACCGAGGCCGACGACGTTACTCGGGCGGTGTTTTTCGGCTTGGGCAGCGATGGCACCGTAAGCGCAAACCGCAATTCCGTGAAAATCGTAGGTGAAAACACCCCCTTGCACGCACAAGGCTATTTTGTGTACGACTCGCGCAAGGCCGGCTCCGTGACAACCTCGCACGTGCGTTTCAGTCCGAGGGCGATCAAGGGTTCCTACCTGGTTCACCGGGCGAACTTCGTGGCCTGCCACCAGTTCCACTTCCTGGAACGCATCGACGTGCTTTCGATGGCCGATCCGGGCGCCACGTTCCTGTTGAACAGTCCATACGGGCCGGACGAAGTGTGGAATCATCTGCCCGCCGAGGTGCAAAAGCAGATCATCGACAGGAAGATGAAATTCTACGTGGTCGACGGCTTCAGCGTGGCCCGGGACGCCCAGATGGGCGTGCGGATCAACACCATCATGCAGACCTGCTTTTTCAAGCTGGCCAATGTAATTCCTCCGGACGAAGCCATCACCCAGATCAAGGACGCCATCAAAAAGACTTACGGCAAGAAGGGCGGCGGCAAGATCGTCGAGCAAAATTTCGCGGCGGTCGACGGGGCTCTGAGCGCACTGTTCGAAGTGAAATACCCCAGTCAAGTCACGTCCAAGCTGCACATGGTGCCGCCGGTGCCCGAGAACGCCCCCGACTTCGTCAAAAATGTTTTGGGCATGATGATCGCCAACCGCGGCGACGACCTGCCCGTCAGCGCGCTTCCGAACGACGGCACCTTCCCCACCGCCACCACGCAGTACGAAAAGCGGAGCGTCGCCCAGGACATTCCCATCTGGGACCCGAAAATTTGCACCCAGTGCGGCCTGTGTTCGCTGGGCTGCCCGCACGCCACGATCCGCATGAAGGCCTTTGATCCGGCCTTGCTGGCCAATGCCCCGGCCGGATTCAAATCCACCGATTACAAAGGCAAGGAATATCCCGGCTGGAAGTTCACCATCCAGGTGGCCCCGGACGATTGCACCGGTTGCGGGCTGTGCGTCGACGTGTGCCCGGCCAAGGACAAGGAAAAGGCCAAGCACAAGGCCATCGACATGGAGCCCAAGCTCGACCACCTGGACCGGGAGCGGCCGAACTGGGATTTCTTTCTTACTATTCCCGACGTGGATCGCACCCGGGTCAAGGCCGATACGATCAAAGGCTCGCAGTTGCTCCGGCCGTTGTTCGAGTTTTCCGGGGCCTGCGCGGGCTGCGGCGAAACGCCATACGTCAAACTGCTTACGCAGTTTTTCGGCGACCGCATGTTGATAGCCAACGCCACGGGCTGCTCGTCGATTTACGGCGGCAACCTGCCTTGCACGCCGTACGCGGTCAACCGCGACGGGCGCGGCCCGTCCTGGTCGAACTCGCTGTTCGAGGACAGCGCGGAATTCGGATTCGGCTTCCGCTTGGCCGTCGATCAGCAAGTTAAATACGCCCTCGATTTGCTCAAGCGGCTCGGCCCGCAACTGGGCGACGAACTGGTTGCCTCGCTTATCGCCAACAAGCAGGAAACCGAGGAGGAAATCGCCCGGCAAAGGGCGCTGGTCGCCGAATTGAACAAGCGTCTGGCGGGCATCAATTCGCCGGATGCCAAAAACCTGCTCGCCTCGACCGACTACCTGATCCGCAAAAGCATCTGGAGTTTCGGCGGCGACGGCTGGGCGTACGACATTGGTTTCGGCGGATTGGACCACGTTTTCGCCTCCGGACGCGATTTGAACATCCTGGTTTTGGACACCGAAGTATATTCCAACACCGGCGGGCAGGCGTCGAAATCCACTCCGCGCGGGGCGGTGGCTAAATTCGCCGCCGGCGGAAAACCCGGCTGCAAAAAGGACCTGGGCATGATCGCCATGTCGTACGGCAACGTGTTCGTGGGCCAGATCTCCATGGGCGCAAATCCCATGCACGCCATCCGCACGATCCGCGCGGCCGAGTCGTTCCGCGGCACTTCGCTTTTGATCGCTTTTTCGCATTGCATCGGCTGGGGCATCGACATGTCGGCCGGCATGAGCATCCAGAAGGACGCCGTGGCCTGCGGTTACTGGCCGCTTTACAGTTTCGATCCGCGCAACGAGGCCCAGCCGTTCCAACTGGCCAGCAAAAAACCCGTGGGCAGTTTCAAGGAATTCGCCATGAAAGAGGCCCGTTTCGCCATGCTGGCCCGGTCCAAGCCCGACGATTCGGCCCGGCTGCTGGAATTGGGCCAGGAGGATATCGACAAGCGGTATCATTTTTACGAACAGCTTGCCGGCGTGAGCCGCGAGACCGCGGTCGAAGCCGCCGCCGAGGCGGCATCCAACGACAATGGTGAAAACAAATCGCAACAATCCAAGGAGGTGGGAGCATAGAAGGGTTCAGGGTTCAGGATTCAAGGTTCTGAAATCAGGATTCAAGGTTTAGAATTTGCAAGGGGTGGTCAATTTATTGACCACTTTTTGAACTTCATAGTGCGAAACCGCAAGCGGTTTAATAAGGAGAAATAACGAATGGGCGTCGATTTATCCACAAAATATCTGGGGTTGAACCTGAAAAATCCGTTGGTCATTGCCGCTTGTCCGTTGACCGGCAAGATCGACTGGCTCAAACGGCTGGAAGCGGCGGGTGCGGCCGCGGCGGTCTTGCCCTCGCTGTTCGAAGAGCAGATCGAACACGATGAAATGGAAATAGCCAAGGTCCGGGAGTTCGGCACGGAAAGTTTCGCCGAAGCCCTTTCCTACTTCCCCGAGCCGCAAGATTACCGTTCCGAGCCGGATGAATATCTGGACTCGATCGGGCAGGCGAAAAAGGCCGTGAAAATACCGATCATCGCCAGCCTCAACGGCACCAACAAAGGCGGCTGGGTCCGCTATGCCAAAATGATGCAAGACGCCGGGGCCGACGCCTTGGAACTGAACGTCTACTACATTGCCACCGATCAGGACATGACCGGCAAGGAAGTCGAGTCCAGATATCTGGAACTGGTGGCGGCCGTTAAGCAGTCGGTCTCGATTCCGCTGGCCGTGAAGGTCGGGCCGTACTTCAGCTCGATGGCCAACATGGCCAAACGCCTATCCGACGCCGGCGCGGACGCCCTGGTGCTCTTTAACCGCTTCCTTCAGCCGGACATAAATCTGGATACGCTGGAAACCACGCCGAAGTTGACCCTGAGTGATCCCTACGAACTGCTCGCTCCGCTTCGTTGGGTGGCCATTTTGCACGGCCGCATAAACGCCTCGCTGGCGATAACCAGCGGCATCCACGACGGCGACGCCATGATCAAAGCGCTTTTGGCAGGGGCCGACGTGGGCATGATCGCCTCGGCAATCTACCTCAAAGGTTTTAAACAGGTCCAGGAAATCCTCAGCGGATTGACCAAGTGGATGGAAGA
>JBEKIK010000149.1:0-5608 GCA_050011795.1 Thermoguttaceae bacterium
GACTCCTGGAACTGGCGCGGACTTCGGACAACGCCAACTATCGCCTCTGGGCGACGCGCGCATTGACCCGCGTGGCCGTGTTGCGCGACGGCCGCTCGGATGCCGAGAGACTCGAATTGTTGAAAAAGGTTATGACTCTGGCCACTAGCGACGAAGAACGTAATTATGCCATTGAGCGGGCAAAAGCGATACGTACGATGGACTGCTTGCGATTTGTGCTGTCGTACATGGACAAACCCGAGTTGGCCCAACGGGCGTGCGCCACGGTGGTGGAATTGGCCCATTACCGCGAGCTTCGCGACCCGAACAAAGTTGAGTTCGACAATGCGCTCGACAAAGTGATCGGCATTTGCAAGGACGCGGTCGTAGTCGATCGCGCCAAACGATACAAAAGAGGAGAAACCGTGGAGATCCGAGCAAAAACATCCCAATGAGTATATGGTTTACAGTTAACAGTTTATAGTTTACAGTTGTCAGTGGGCAGTAAACTGCCCACCCCTTACTATCCTCTATCGTTATCCGTTTTTTTCATCCTTCATCTCTACAACCTCCCATGGACATATTCGAAGCCATCGCAAAGCGTTATAGTTATCGCGGCGAGTTTACACTAGCTCCAGTGCCGCGAAGCGATCTGGAAAAGATCGTGCAGGCGGGTATTCAAGCGCCGTCGGGCTGCAATGAACAGGTGGTTTCGTTCGTAATTATCGACGAAGCGCAACTGCTTGAGCAAATTGCCCGGATTATTGCCAAACCCGTCTGTGCCACGGCCCGGGCAATGATCGCATGTGTGATCGATCCGCGGCCGGTGCTCAACGGCCTTTCATTTGCAGTGGAAGATTGCGCGGCTGCCGTGGAAAACATGCTTCTGGCCATAACCGCTTTAGGCTATGCCAGCGTATGGCTGGATGGCGTTTTGCGGGCTGAAAATCGGGCTTTTCGTGTCGGAGAATTGATTGGCGTTCCCCCGGACAAGGTCGTACGAATAATTTTACCTATTGGCGTGCCCTCGGTACCGGGCAGACAGCGGGAAAAACTGCCCTTTAATCGACGGGCATGGTTAAATCGGTGGGGGGCTATGGGAGGCGATGGGTGAGAGGTAAGGGGTGAGGCAGGATTGTCGATTACCATAACATCTTATCTTGCATGGTGTTGTGAAAATAACTCCGGCTTTCACCTAAACATAATAACAAGAGTGATGATAAACAGGGAATTGGGCCATCATTCTGTTTATTTTTTTGCCAATGTCTTTATAAAATCATCTCGGTTTTAGACATTTCAGATTTTTTTGAGAAAAAATAGGCAGACTCTTGTAATTTTCGGGAATCTAAGTAAGATAGAGATTAGGTAACCTCTATCAATTATAACCCCATACATGGAGGCAGCGCTCGTGAACTCGGTAATCTTTAGGCCCGCCCCCGCGTGCCCACGGCATGCGCGGAAGAAGTTCTTTTTTTGTCTCATCTTGTGGGTCGTAGGCTTGGTCGTAGTATTCTCACCGACCTCCTCTGAACAAGCATTGGGTGCTAGTTTTATTGCTTACGGCAATAGTCCAACTGTCGCGGTTTCGCTATCCGGTGTTGTATTCTATGATGGTAATCATAATGGCAAACTCGATAATGAGTATGCAATCTCCGGAGGTGAAATCGATTTGTACATGAATGGCAGTCAAGTTGCCTCGACAACGGTAGATAGTACTGGACAATACTCTTTTACCGGTTTAACCGCCGGCACTTATAACGTAACTAATAAAACTGCTGGAGATTGGTTGGCCGTCCCAGGCAACATTACCGACGTTAGCGGCAATACCGTAACCACGGGTCTGGGATCCGCAAGTTCCGACAACTCTCAAATAGACGGTATAATTTTGAGTGCGGGCGATCAGGCCGAACTTTACAATTTCGCCGCCCAATACTACCCGATCCAATTGCTCTCGAAACGGATGTTAACCTCGCATCTTACTCCGGTACCTGAACCAGGAACGGCGGTTATGTTAGGGTTTGCCGCGATTGCCTTCATCCTTATGGCTACGAGGCAACGTTGGCGCAAGATATAATTGGAGTTGTGCATATTATCGAAAAACCTCAAATTTCTTTTATGGCATTATAAAATTTCTGTAACATATTTTGGAAATAATCAAGCCCGAAGGGCAGCCGTATCGCTGAACTTCGGGTTTATTTTTTTTACCGCATTGCGATATGGCAAGTAAGCGCACATCCCAAAAGAAGTCGTCCGCGCAGCAATGTGCGTAGTATTTACATGACAAGCCGATTTTTTCGGTATTTTTATTGTAAATGATGTATTTCATACCGGATTAAGTGGAAAAACCGGCACTGGTAAGACGCCGTCGGCACCCAAGGTGAAAAAAATAACCTTAACATGGCACTGGATTACCCTTGTTAAGTGGATTAAAGTAAAAAAGTAATGGAGAGAGTTTTTTTGCCGGGTCATTATGCGTCTTACTTCCATCCCCCAAATATACCGCCACCTGAACCGCTGGTATGAAATCCTGTCGGTGCTGAGCAAATACGAGCTGGCCGCATGGATCAATCGGCTGGGGCCGGAGTTTGCCAAGGATTTGCTCAAGGCCCCTGGCGGGGCCTCGATTGCGCGGCA
The DNA here is from genome assembly GCA_050011795.1 of Thermoguttaceae bacterium. Classification (GTDB taxonomy): domain Bacteria; phylum Planctomycetota; class Planctomycetia; order Pirellulales; family Thermoguttaceae; genus JBEKIK01. The sequence goes on from JBEKIK010000149.1 coordinate 2,614, forward strand.
TCGTTGGGAAACCCGGCTGCGATTGGCCTTATCGGAATTGGGCCCGACGTTCATCAAGCTTGGCCAACTCCTCAGCACCCGCCCGGACCTCACGGGCGTTGCGCTAAGCGAGGAGTTGCAGCAACTCCAAGCAAACGCCCCGGCCGATCCGCCCGATGCGGTCCGCAAGACGATCGAAGCGGAATTGAAACGGCCGCTGGCAGAACTATTCGCCGAGTTTGAAACCACCGCCATGGCCTCGGCGTCGATCGGCCAGGTGCATCGCGCCCGGCTGCATACGGGCGAAAAGGTGGTGGTCAAAGTTCTGCACGCGGACATAGAAAAAAAGGTCGCCGTGGACATGGAGATCCTTGCCATTTTGGCCCAACGGGCCGAAAGGGTCCCGGAGTACCAGAATTATCGACCTCGGGCGGTTGTGGCGGAATTTCAGCGGGCAATGCACCGGGAATTGGATTTCGGCCGCGAACTAAGGAATTTACAGCAGTTCGCCCGCGATTTTCGCGATAATCCCACCGTCCACATTCCCCGTCCCCATGCGGAATTATCGACCAGGCGCGTGCTTACCATGGAATTGGTGGAGGGCGTGAAATTGTTGGAAATCGTGCAAGCCCCGCGCCCCGCCGCGGACATGGCCGAGATCGCCCGGCGCGGGGCCGCCATCTGCCTGGAAATGATCTTCGATAACGGCTTTTATCATGCCGATCCACACCCGGGCAACATCCTGGTGATGGAGAACAACGTTATCGGGCTGTTGGACTTCGGCATGACGGGGCGGATCGATGAGCGGTTGCACGACGATCTTGGCGAGATGTTGCTGGCCCTGGGAGATCAGGACGCGGAACATCTTACCTCGCTTATAATCCGCGTGGGAAAGGCCCCGGCCAATTTGGATCGCTCCTCGCTGACGCTGGATGTGACCGACTTTTTGGCTCATTATAGCAGCCAACCGCTGGATCAGTTCGATCTCGGCGGCGCTCTAAGGGAGATTACCGAATTGATTCGCCGTTACAACATCATGCTGCCCGCGCGAATCGCCATGCTTATTAAAGCGCTGATTACCTTGGAAGGCACGTCTCAACTGGTCAGCCCGAAATTCAACCTTGTGGAAATGATGCGGCCATACCGGAAAAAAATTCTTTGGCGGCGCATGTCGCCCTTGCGCAGGATGCGTAAATTACGGCGGTTCTTGGCCGAAATCGAACACGTTATCGAACTGCTGCCCCGCGGGCTGAGCGAAATCTTCGAGCAAGTTCAATCCGGCAAATTCGACGTCCACCTCGATCATCGCGGCCTGGAGCCTTCGGTCAATCGCCTGGTGCTGGGCATGTTGTCCAGCGCACTATTCCTGGGATCCTCATTGCTCTTAAGCCGTGACGTACCCCCGGTAATCAATCTGTGGTTCATGCCGAAATTGTCGGCCTTGGGCTTGGCCGGCTGCGTGCTGAGCCTCGGCCTTGGCTGGCGTTTGTTGCGGGCGATCAATAAGACGGGCCATCTGGATCGGCCGAAAAAAGATTAAGATCATCTAATAAAAGGGGGACTGGCTCCCGGCATTTCCACGAAAACGGCTGAAATAAGGATTTCGTTAGAGTGCCTGTCCCCATTTTGTTCTCTTCTCCCAATACGCGGCCTGTAATGCGGTTCGGATGTATGTTATAATATTTAAACCCGTATCGGATGGGTGGCCGAGTGGTCTAAGGCGGCAGTCTTGAAAACTGCTGTGGGCGCAAGTCCACCGGGGGTTCGAATCCCTCCCCATCCGCTTTTCTATGTGTGCGGGAGTTGCACAAAGCTGTTTTCTGGGCATTTTTAGGGTTTTCCGTTCCTTGCTGCGCCTTATCGCCACCTGCACCCAACATGGCCGCAACGTGTTGGCGTTTCTTCAGCAATCGGTCCTCGCGGCCTTTCAAAATCAACCTCCGCCTTTATTCGTACCCAATACCTCGTGAACGGTTACGAAATTAGTTTTTGCTAACAAAATCCTAACATTGCAATCACGCCTTCCTAACAAATCATGGTTAGGATTTTTTTGGGGAGTAAGTGATTTATGCAAATGGGTTGTTTTGTCCGTGCACCCATGATTTCTAAGTCTTTTTATGGAAGGAGAAGAGAATGCTTCAGTCAAATTATGTTCGCTGTGGGAGGTTTTGTGGTTTGATGTTAATAATTGCCATTACAACAAACCTTTGGGGAGCAGGCGCCGAGGTTGACGCCAAGGTGAAATCATACGAAAAGGTCTCGGGGATTTCCGGCAATCTAAACAGCGTGGGATCGGATACGTTAAACAACTTGATGACATATTGGGCCGAGGCATTCCAAAAGGAATATCCAAACGTCAAAGTTCAGACGAAAGGCGAGGGCTCGGCGACCGCTCCGCCCGCACTGACCGAAGGCACTGCGCAACTGGGACCAATGTCGCGGGCCATGAAAGACACCGAATTGGAGGCCTTTGAAAAGAAACATGGTTTTAAGCCTGCGCGGATAAGTGTGGCTCTCGATTGCCTGGCGGTATATGTAAATAAGGATAATCCAATAAAAGGTCTGATCCTTCAACAAGTCGACGGCATCTTTTCACAAACGCATAAAAGCGGAAATGCGGAGATCACAAAATGGGGACAAGTCGGCCTGACTGGACCATGGCAGGATTTACCCATCAGTCTTTATGGGCGAAATTCCGTCAGCGGCACTTATGCTTATTTCAAGGAACATGCGCTCTTGAAGGGCGATTTTAAAGATACGGTGAAAGAACAGCCCGGTTCGGCCGCCGTGGTAAACGGCGTGGCAAACGACAAGGGCGCCATCGGCTATTCGGGCATCGGATACAAGACCTCCGACGTCCGCGCCATTCCGCTGGGAAAGAAAGCCGATTCGCCGTTGGTCGAGCCAACGTTTGATAACGCCCTGGCTGGGAAATATCCGCTCGGCCGGGTGCTATATATTTATGTAGCGAAGAAACCGCACGAGCCGCTTCCGCCTCACGTGAGAGAATTCTTGA
>JBEKIK010000150.1:0-5573 GCA_050011795.1 Thermoguttaceae bacterium
GCGGTGAGTGATGCGAGCATGGATTTTTTGCCTCATGGAAGGGCTTTAAAAGCCGTTTTGCAGAATCACGGGACGGCTTTAAAAGCCGTCTTACTGAATGGCCGGAATGAATTATCTCAGTTTGAATACGTTTCCCCTGAAAATCAAGGTGCCCCAAAATCGCTTGGATCAATCATAAAAGCGGTAAATTTATATAGGCTTTGGCAAAAGGAGGCGATTGCGTAATAGGGGCAATATAGCCAAAGACGGCGAAGATTGTGGTTTGTTATGAAGTTTTTTGTTTTTACTGTCCGATGGCAAATGGAGAGGCAATAAATATGTAGTATTTTCCATGAGTGACGGACTGGCAACGACATTCAGCGTATTGTCTAAAACGGACAACGAATCGGCTGTCCGGATACTGCTTCCTGCGCTGGACTCCCCCAATGCAACAATTCAAGAAGGGGCATTGTCGGCCCTCTTAAGCCGCCGCAATCCATCGGGGTTGGGAGAAATTCTCCGCCGAATTCCTTTGCTAAGCCAGCGATGGAAATACATTATTCAACAACATCCGGGGCGAATGACCGGAACCATGCGCGAAGCCATGCTGGGGTCGGATGAGACGCAATACCTCAACGCCTGTAAGGGCGCGGTCATGTTCAGCGATTACGATTTTATTCCCACGCTATTGACCGCCCTGGAAGATTCCTCGAAATCGAAGGCGGACACGGCCGCCGAAACGCTGATGCAATTGGCCGTGCGGCTTTGCGACGAGGCTGCCCATGGTGATGAAAACGGCTCGCCGCGCGATATGCAATGGATTCACCAGCACGTTGCATCCTGCCTGGAGACTTCGGTGCAGCGGTTCGGGCGGCATAAGCGGCGGGAAGTAATCGAGGCCTTTTTGCTCCTGATAAAACCCGATAACTCGGTGATGAATCAGATTTTGGCAAGTCCGCACCATGTGAGTTATTTGGTGCTCATCGATGTATTGTCCAGGAGTTCGCACCAGGGGATCATGCGTTTGCTGTTGGATTTTTTCAACAATCCGCGGATGCCTTATCCACTGCTGAGCGTGGCAAATAATCGCTGCGATTTGACGTTTATTCGGAATTTTTTACACAAGGTCGGCCGTAAGCCTTCGGATGCCCTGAGGGAAAATCTCAAGCGGATGAAAAACATCGCATGGCTGAAAAATAGTAAAAATATCGTCAATAATCTGGATGACGCCGGCCAGCACAGTCTTGTGGTTTTAGTGATGTCCTCGGGAATATCGCGGACGCAGGCCTTTTCCGTGATCGAATACATATTACAGACTGGCAAACCCGGTGGACGGCGCGAAGCCGCGCGGGCCTTGGCCGTTTTCAACGGGGCCGAGGCCAATACGCTGGCGCTACGGGCCTTGCGCGACCCGGATCCGCAAGTCCAGGCCAACGTGCTGCCGCACCTTCGCCGCCGCGGCATTCCCGGCGGATTGCAGCGGTTGGTGGAAATGCTGGATAGTCCGCACCTTGTGGTTCGGCAGGCGGCCCGCGAGGCCCTGAGCGAGTTCTCCTTTGCGCGGTTTTTTGGACCCTTCGAGATGCTGGACGACGAGGCCCGCAAAACTACAGCGGTCATTGTAAAAAAGATCGATCAGAATACCATTCCCCTTTTGCGCGAGGAACTGCAGACTCCGGTTCATTTCCGGCGATTGCGGGGATTAAAAATTGTTCGCGCCATGGATGTCGCCTGTCTTGTGGAAGAGCCGGTGATTGAAATGCTCAAGGACGAGGATCAGATGCTGCGTGCCGAAGCCGCCGCCGCGCTGGGCGGATGCCGTTCGCCCGCCGCGCGCTCGGCTCTGGAAAAAGCGCTCCGCGACGGCAGCGTAGCCGTTCGCGAAGCCGCGCAAAGAAGCCTTAAAGAGATTTCGTAATTAAAATGTTTTTGCCGCCTTATAAGCTGTTTTTGCCGGCCGAACAAGATCGGATGCAAGACTTGTTTCGCGCATTCCGAGCCGCGCAGGCCCGGGAGGGAACAGATGAGGTAGTCTATGGGTTGCTGATTTTGGCCGGGATTGTGATGGCGATTTTCATTCTTTCGCTACTCGTCAATTCTCGGCAACGGCAAAAGAGTTACGCAGGCCCCTGGGGTTTGTTTTTCAGTTTATGCCGGGCACACAAGCTGAACTGGAAGGACCGTTGGCTATTGTGGCGCCTGGCGCGGCTGGAGCAGTTGGCCGATCCCGCCCGGCTGTTTTTAGAACCCCAGTGGTTTGCCGCGGACAGCCTGCCCGGGGCGTTGCGGCAGCGGGCAAAGCAACTGAAAAGCATCCGCGACCGCCTTTTTGCCGATCTGAAAGAAAGTCATATATTAAGCGACCCGCAGCAGTCGCCCTGGGCCGAGCCGATTGAGCCGACCGGAGCGGCATTGCCGGCGTTGAAGGTCGCTCCCGAGTTGGACATCCCGCCTTGGTCGGCAACGGTCCCATCGCCGCCTTTGCCGCCGCTTTCGAACACCTCCGACGGCGCGACGGTTTAATCGTTCCGCGCTCTTCTGCAAAAATAAATCAGCAGGCCGGACATTCTTATCTAGCCCAGCCAATTTAGGAGGCCGGACATTCTTGTCTGGCTGGAAAAAGACAGGCAAAAATGCCTGTCCTCCTGTTCAAACAAGCGACTTTCACGATCCGAAACTCGATAATTGGCAGGGACATATCGTTTTGTTATAATATTCACCATTGGTCTTATATTTATGCGGGATTAAATCGTGCAACTTCAAAACAAGAGGATGGTTATGATTCACAAACAAAACCTGCCGTTGCCGCTGATTTGTGCTGTCGCAACATTATTTTTAACTTTTCCAGTACGGAGCATTGCCGCCGGCGGGACAGGGGCCCTTTTGAATGAGCCGCTGGACGTCAGCCCGGATTTTTACGACTTTACAAATCTGTACTATCTGGCCGACCGGCTTTCGGACTTTGACCCGGCCACCGGGGCCGGGAAGATTACCTGGCAAAGGGCCCAGTATTTTACCAGGCAGGCATTCGATCACATGGCGTCGGGAATCACTACGGTGGGGCCCAACGAATTTCCGGGCAATGAATACGAGGCCAATCCGGTGTTGCCGTTTTCGCTGGAGTTCGTATCGCCCAACACGGTGCGCATTAGAGCAAAGACCGGACCGCAAATCACCCCGGAAAGCGAATCCCTGATGTTGGTCGGCGGCAAAGCCCCCAAAGATAATTCCTGGAAATACGAGAAAATCGACGGCGGCCATCGTTATTCCAACGTCTGCGGCTCGGTAACGGTCCTGGAAAAGCCCTGGCATATTGAACTTCGCGACCCCGCAGGCCGTTTGCTCACCAAAACCTATCACCTCTCTGACAGAAGAACTACGATCTATGCGCCAATACTGCCATTCGCATTCGTGCGCCGCTCTAAAGACTATTCGCGAAGCGTGGCCGCGGCATTCACCCTTTCGCCCGGTGAGAAGATTTTCGGGTGCGGGGAATCGTTCACCGGCCTGGACAAGCGCGGGCAAAAGGTCGTGCTTTCCACCGACGACGCCAGCGGAGTCGAGAGCCGCGACATGTACAAGCCCATTCCGTTTTTCATGAGCAGCCGGGGCTACGGCATGTTCATGCACACGTCGTCGCCCATAACCTGCGATTTCGGCTCGCATTACAGCGGCATTGACTCGCTCATGCTGGGCGACGACGAGCTGGACCTGTTCATTTTTTTCGGTACGCCCAAGGAAATCCTCGACGCCTACACCACGCTGACCGGCAAGGCGTCCATGCCGCCGCTTTGGTCCTTCGGCCTGTGGATGAGCCGGATCACGTATAGTACCGAGGATCAAGTGCGCGACGTGACCGCCAAACTGCGTCAAAACCGCATTCCCAGCGACGTGATACACCTCGATACCGGCTGGTTCGAGACCGACTGGCGCTGCGACTACGAGTTTTCCAAATCTCGTTTCAAGGACCCGCAAAAGATGATCGCCGATCTGAAGAAGGACGGGTTCCGCATTTCGCTTTGGCAGTTGCCGTACTTCGTGCCCAAAAACAAACTCTTCCCGGAGATTATCGCCAAAGGGCTGTATGTCCGAGACGCCAAAGGCGGCCTGCCCGACGAAGACGCGATATTGGATTTTTCCAATCCAGCGGCCGTGGCATGGTATCAGGAAAAGATCGGCAATTTGCTGCGCATGGGCGTTGGGGCTATCAAGGTGGATTTCGGCGAGGCCGCGCCCTACAACGGATTATATGCTTCCGGTCGAACCGGTTTTTACGAGCACAACTTATACCCGCTTCGCTACAACAAAACGGTGGCCGATGTCACCCGGCAGGTCACCGGCGAGAACATTATCTGGGCCCGCAGCGCTTGGACCGGCAGCCAGCGATATCCCCTGCACTGGGGCGGCGACGCCGAGAACACCGATATGGGCATGGCCGCCACTCTGCGCGGCGGGTTGTCGTTCGGACTGAGCGGATTCTCCTTCTGGAGCCACGACATCGGAGGATTCGTGACTAAACCTCCGCGGGAACTGTATCGGCGCTGGGTTCCCTTCGGAATGCTCACCTCTCACTCGCGCTGCCACGGGGCGCCGCCCAAGGAGCCTTGGGAATACGGCGAGTCGTTTATGAACGACTTCCGCCGGGCCGACGAACTGAAGTACCGGCTGATGCCCTATATTTACGCCCAGGCCAAGGACTGCACCCAACGGGGATTGCCCATGTTGCGGGCGCTATTGATCGAGTATCCCGACGATCCCGGCTCCTGGCTCGTGGAGGATGAATATCTGTTCGGCTCCGATCTTCTGGTTGCGCCGCTCCTCGAGGAAAGCGCCGGCGGGCGAAACGTCTATCTTCCGCCCGGCGTTTGGATCGATTATCAGAGCGGCAAGGCGTATCGCGGCGGGCAGTGGCGGCAAATCGACGCCGGGACCATACCGATTGTGTTACTGGTGAAAGATCACTCGGTTATTCCGCACATCGGCCTGGCCCAGTGCACGGCCGATATGGACTGGAACAATGTCGAACTGCACGTTTTCAGCACCGACCAGTCGCCCGCGGCCGGATTGTTCGCGCTTCCGAATGGAAACCTGCAAACGCTCAAATTGGAAGCGGGAGAAAAAGGTTTTGCCTTGAAAAACGATCCCCTGCCGGGCAAAGTCAATTGGCTGATAAAGAAGATAGAGATTAGGGATTAGAGATTAGGGATTGGGGATTAGGGGTGGGCAGTTTACTGCCCACTTCTGCCTGAATTAGAACCAAGATTTACTACGTACTCCGTACCCCGTACTTGGAACTCTAAAAGGATTAAAATTATATCATGACGCAATACAAACAACTGATCGCGGCGCTGGCGGCTTTAATATTCACTGTCGGCATGGCGGCAGGCGCGGATGACAATCCTCAACCGGCAAAACATTACGTGATCGCCGATCATGGTGCCCTGGGCGACGCTCAGACAATCAACACCAAGGCCATACAGGCGGCCATAGATCAATGTGCAGCCGATGGCGGCGGCGTGGTCGTTGTGCCCAAGGGAACTTTTCTCACCGGGTCGATTTTCCTTAAACAAGGCGTGAACCTCCGCGTGGAAAAA
>JBEKIK010000151.1:0-5567 GCA_050011795.1 Thermoguttaceae bacterium
CATGGTCCTTGCCAAAACCATCGGCCGGGACCATTTTTATATCCGGCGATTGCGAACCCTCACTATAGGTTTCCTCACGCCTTTTTACTTTATCCGGGCGGGTTCCTTGGTTTCATTGCCGGTGCTAATGTCCGCTCCGTTGGTGTTTCTGGTGCTATTTGCGGGAAAAGTCGTATCCAAGATTTTCGGGCTTTTCCCCGTCATTGGCCTATTTCGAGAGGATGGTAAAGAACGCTGGTATTACACGCTGCTAATGTCCACCGGGTTGACGTTCGGCACAATATCCGCCCTTTACGGCCTGACCCACGATATTGTGACCAAGGAACAATACTCCTTCCTTGTCGCGTCGGTCATCGCCAGCGCGGTTATACCAACCATGATTGCCAACGCCGTTTTTCTGCCTCGCCATCTTTTGCCCGGGGCGCCAATCGCCGATGATGAGATCCCGCAACTGGAAGCCGCCTTGGCCGGGGCCGCCGATTCCATGTATGGGTTTGAAAATGAATAATACCACCGTTCTTAGCGGGCCATATAAGACTATTCCTTGGGGCAACAGTTGTAATGTCGCCACCTAGAGGGGGCAGTGTAAATACCTCCAAAACAGCCTCTTTATATCATTGTCCTTGACCCACTAGTCAAGCGCAGGTTAATGATACAAAATAAGACGTTTTCAGTTGACTGTGTATAAAACGTTGATAGGAGATAAAAACCCAATGAGTTCGACGATTATTGACATTCGAGGTCGGCAAATTCTTGATTCCCGAGGCAATCCGACCGTGGAGGTCGACGTGGAATTGGCCGATGGCTCGTTCGGCCGGGCCGGAGTGCCCAGCGGAGCAAGCACCGGAGTGCACGAGGCCTGGGAGCTTCGCGACGGCGACAAAGCCAAATACCTCGGGCGTGGGGTTCTGCAGGCCGTCGAAAACGTAAACAACAAGATCGCCGACGAACTTTGCGGCATGGACGCCCTGGATCAATACGCCGTGGATCATAGCATGATCGAACTCGATGGCACGGAGAACAAAAAGAACCTTGGCGCAAACGCGATTTTAGGCGTTTCCATGGCCGTTGCCCGGGCAGCAGCCGAGCACACCGGTTTGCCGTTGTTTCGTTACCTGGGCGGCGTGGGCGCGCGGATTTTGCCCGCCCCGATGATGAACATCCTTAACGGCGGCAAACACGCCGACAATAAAGTCGACGTGCAAGAGTTCATGGTCATGCCGCTGGGTTTTACCAGTTTTGCCGACGCCATCCGCTGCGGGTGCGAGGTGTTTCACAACCTTAAAAAGGTTTTGCACTCGAAAAAGCTGGCTACCAACGTGGGCGACGAAGGCGGTTTCGCCCCAGATCTGAAAAGCAACACCGAGGCCCTGGAAGTAATCGTCGAGGCCGTCGGCAAGGCCGGCTACGAACTGGGCAAGCAGGTGTTTATCGCTCTGGACCCGGCCGCTTCGGAATTCTACAACACCGAAAAAAAACGCTATTCGGTCGACGGCAAGGAAATCACCGCCGAGGCATTGGTCGATTTTTACGCCAAATGGGTGGAAAAATATCCCATCTGCTCCATCGAAGACGGCTTTGCCGAAGACGATTGGCACGGCTGGAAATTGATTACAGAGCGCCTGGGAGATAAAATCCAACTCGTCGGCGACGACATATTCGTCACCAATACCAAACGCTTCCAACGCGGCATCGACGAGGGCATAGCCAACAGCATCCTCATCAAGTTGAACCAGATCGGCACCATTACCGAGACCGTCGAGGCCATCGAATTGGCCAAACGCAACGGCTATACCAACGTGATCAGCCATCGCAGCGGCGAGACAGAAGACGCCACAATCGCCGATCTGGCCGTGGCCCTGAGCACGGGCCAGATCAAGACCGGCTCGGCCTCGCGGACCGATCGCATGGCCAAGTACAATCAACTGCTTAGGATCGAGGAAATCCTGGACGATGCGGCCATTTACGGCGGCCCGCTGTTTCCGAAAAAGCGGTAGCGCTTTTTGGCGTCGAGCCGCGATTCCTTACTTGTTCCCACGCTCCGGCGTGGTAACAAGGGATCGTCGTTTAGCCCCGGAGCTTGCTCCGGGAGTTTTTTCCATAAATTTGAACGGTATGGGATATAGAAAACACCGGGCACAAGTGCCCGGGCTAAACATTTAATGCGACATTCATTACTTGAGATTCAATAGCCTTCCCGGCTATTTTTTTTCGCCCGCCCCGGCCGATTTCCCGCCGGGCTTGAGCTTGACCACATAAAACACCTCGGCTTTTTCAACTGGAAAATCGTATTGTTTCAGGACCTCGGGCAGGGGATCGGTGCTGTCCCATATTAAATAGGGCACGCCTTCGGCGATCAGTCTGTCGATGGTTTTCTTGTCCGGATTCTTATCGATCATCACGATCCGGCGTTTGCCGTTGGCCGTGGACAATCCGCCCATGATAATGGCGTAATTCGTGTTTGGATGCCCGTAGATATGACTGAGGGCCAAAGGGCAATCGCTGGAAAATATTTCGTCGAACGCGGTCCCGTGCAGCCTCGACCAGAGGATCGTATTGCGGGAAAAACGGGTAATCATGGAATCCTTGGTTGCATTTGGCGAAGCAAATTTCACCCAGGTGCACGCCCAAAAGCCGCACACCCAACCTTCCAAGACCAATATCAGAATGCAAGTGGAGATCCATAGGTTTATCGTGCCGGAGAACATGGCAGCCCCGAACGTTCTTCGCGGCGAAAGCGGCTTGTTGCCGTTTGGGTCTTCCGCGTTGGAGGCGGCTGCCGGATACCGTGGCATGTAAAAGACGGACGCGATGGCCGCGAACGACGGCAAACCGACGGCATAAATCCAAACCGTATAACGTGCCCACCAATTCACGGGCTGAATTAAAAAAGCCGCCGTCGTAACGGCCAGTACGGGCGCGAATATCCCCAACGTGTTCCATTTACGTTTGCGGATAAGGTAAACGAGAAATCCCGGAATGGCGGGCAAACAGGCCGCGGGCCAAAAGTATCCCAGCCCGCCCACGCGCGTATCGGACCAGAAAAAATCCTCCCGCCAGCCCCAACGCTGGATCCATTCTTTCAATACTCTTTCATATACCGGCCGGCCGCGGAGTTCGGGCGTGGTGTTGGCTTCGGATTGGACGAATTGGTCGACCTCTAAACCGGGGAATATGCGATGATTGGCGATCGTAAGTCCAGCCGGATAAAAAGGGCTTCCCTTATAATAATAGTTGCGTGTGTTCCAATATCCGCCCACCGCCGCCAGGACCGCGGATGCGAACAACAAGGGCGCGATCACGGCCGTGAAAACGCCTCCCTCGCGCCGTCCGGCCCAACGCCATGCAAAGCAAAAAGCCAATGCCAGGAATCCCATTCCGGCGATCATTATTCCCGTCGATTTGCTACCCATGACCAGCCCTCCGGCCGCCCCAAAAACCAACATCGCCCGGAAGTTCGAGCGGAACGAATAGGGCTGGAAATCCATCAAGGCATAAACCATTGCCGCCAACATCGCGATGACGCAGGAGGCAAAGCTGCCGTCGATATAGAGCGTCGTTGCTTGAAAGATGTTGATGGGGATGAGAATCCAAGCCGATCCGGCAAACCATGCCAAGGGCCGCGATGCCCCCAACGCCAGGGCCAGACAAACGAGGCCGAACACGCCCAAGGGATAAAACAGCATATTGACGGCATTGACAATGGCATTGCAGTGCAAGGCGTGGGTGACGACGTAGGCTGTCAACTCAATGGCCTTCGGGAACCCGTTTACGAACATCGCGTGGGGCAAATTATCGTCGACCCAATGGACGTAGCCTTTGGCGCTCCAGAAATATATGGACGGCAGATGATAATAATTCCCGTCAGTGGTCAGGTCGTCGGCGAAATATCCGACCACGCACAGCAGAACGAAGATAATCACCGCCGAAAGGAGAATGATATCCGGCGGCCAGGTTTGCGGTTTAACTCGATCTTCGGGGGCATTATCGGGGGTTTTCCCGGCGCGCCAGAATCCATAAGCCGCCCCCAGAGACAGGAGGATAATCAACTGCGGAAAGGGAAAGTCCAACTGAATTTTCAATATGCTCAGCGCAATTGTTATGAATTGAACGCCGGCATGAAAGATAATCATGACCCCCAGGAGATTATAAACCGGTTCGCTCCGCCCGCTTCGCATAAACGCCTCCTTTCCAGCATAACGGCCTATTGTGTTTAGCACATTATGCCCGTTTTACAAAGGGCAATTTGCACGACAATTAAGATAAATGACCTTGATTCGATGGAAATTATAGTGTTACAATCAGCCGCGGATTTTATCAGAAGCCCGTATAACGGACGGATGGGACATTTATCCTCATGTACGCATGTTGGACCTTTACAAAACGGCTTTTTGCGGGCGCGTTCAATCGGGCCGAACGATTTTTCCGGCTTTCGATACGCGCCGTTGATCTATTAAGACAAGGCAACTACGACGCCCTTGTTCATGGTCTGTATAAAAAACTGCGTTCGGCGCCGGTCCTGGGATCATTGTGCGTTTATTACAAAAATTATTTGGATCACCGCGACATGCGCGACTTCGAACGCAAACCACGGCCGCACGTGGTAAACGTCCTCACGCCGCTGTTCTTCGATTTCGAGGGCAAAGACATGTACTGCGGCGGGGCGGAACGATATCTTATCGAACTGAACCGGATTATCCGAAAACTGGGCTACGAAACCGCCGTTTACCAGTGCGGGTCGTCCTCCTGGGTGCGATGGTACAACGATCTGTGCGTCGAAGGCCTTCCAGCCCTGGGAGACATAGAATTGCTGAATCGGGAATTCCATCGCCGCGTCCCGCCCGGGGCACTGACGATTTACTTCGCCTTTTCCTATGCTTTCCCGGATGCGCATAAGAACAGCCTGGGAATAAGCCACGGGATATGGTGGGACCACGCCGCGTATCAATACCCGGAACACAAAAACAAATCCATGCGAGACCGGATTCTGAAGGCCGTTAGCAACTGCCGGCATATAGTGTCCGTCGACACGAACACCATCAACTGGGTCCGGGCCACCGACGTCAACCAGAGCGGCAAAATGACGTATATCCCCAATTTCGTCGATCTGGACGCCTTCACTCCATCAAGTGATCGGACTGATCCGAATAACATAGTGATCCTATATCCGCGGCGGCTTTACGCTCCCCGGGGCTTTTGGCTTGTAGCGGAAATAATCCCCTATTTTTGTCGGCGCTGGCCCAATGTCGAATTCCATTTCGTGGGAAAGGGCGATGCCGCGGAATTGGAGCACGTCGGCCGGCTCGTCGAACAATATCCCGGCCGCGTCCGCCATTATCATCTTGAACCCGAAGACATGCACAAAGCCTACCAGGCCGCCGATATCACCCTGATTCCGACCGTGTCCAGCGAGGGCACGTCCTTGTCTTGCATCGAGGCCATGGCCAGCGGAAACGCCGTGATCGCCACGGACGTGGGAGGCCTGACCGATTTGATTATCAACGAACACAACGGGCTGCTTGTTGCGCCCAAGGCCGGGGAAATAAAGGAAGCCGTGAAAAAACTGA
>JBEKIK010000152.1:0-5558 GCA_050011795.1 Thermoguttaceae bacterium
ATGGCAATCCCCTTTGCAATGAGGAATGTTTATTGAACGTCAGATATATAATGTCGTATTCATCGTTCGTTTAGCCCAGGAGCTTGCTCAGGGAGTGTTTGCCGCAAATGAAAACATATGACGCGACGTTATTTACCCGATATCAATACCTTGCGGCAAAGGAATTATAAATCTATCCCGGCCCCGGTCCGGGATCTTGCGGCGGAGCATCGGCGGCGGAAGTTATCATTATGCGAAGCCCGTCCAAAATCCTTGCGAAATAGCGCAGGGTTCGGTCGATTTTCTGCGTCTGGGCAGTGTCTGTCTGCTGTTTTATCATCCACTGCTTGGGCGACATTTTGAGAATCCCGCTTTTGTAATCATGCTCTTCCTGGCGTAGTTTTCGCAGGCGTTGTTCCGCCTCCGACCTTATTTGCATGAAAACAGCATCGATGCGTTCAAAGGCCGCCTGATACTTCCCTGTGCGGAATTCATGATCTCTGACGAATCCGATCACATCGGCATTGGGCACAAGGCCCGTTAGCTGGGCGGCGGTTTGCAGTTGGCCGAACGAGCCTGTGTCGATTATGTGAGAGGCAATATCTTTTTTTTGTTCAACCGCACCTTCCGCCCCATAAGCCGGCGCTTCCTCGGAAACCCGGGGTGCATTTCCAGGCTTGGTTTCGCTCCGAGGTCTTGCGGAAACAGAGTCCTTGGGTTTGTCCGGTTGCAGCCTGGCCATTTTCTCCAGTTGACGGTCAAGTCCGTCGAAGCGCTCGAGCACGTCTTTTATCTTTGCCTGCTTATCGCGGAGTTTTTGGACTTCCTTTTTTCCGCCGCCCGCCTTTACCGGATCTAGTTTAATCGTCTGCAAGTGCATACGGCGGTAAAGTTCGCCCGTTTCCCGCACTAATCGGAATGCCTCGGCGTAATTCCTTTCCTGAAAGGCCTTTTTCGCCTCGCCCAAGGCATTGGCATAGAGCGCGCCCCTGATGAAAACGTAGAGATCATCCATCTCTTGCACGATAGCGACCGGAGATTTGAGCGGCTCCGCGGCAAGCGAAGGCCCTGCCTTGTCTTTTTCTTCTGGATGGAGAAAGGGTATAAATCCCATTTTTCGGGCTTGGATTAACTATACCGGCTTACGTCCGGTTTGACGTTCTCCGGCGTTTCATCGCTACCGATGTCGAACCATTCTTTTTTGAACTCGATTCGCGCGCCTTGCCGGGCGGCCATGTTGGTCACAAGCGCGATCACGGCGTCGCCCAGGGCGACTTGGGGAGTGCAATGCGGCAGATTGTCCGAATCGCGATTGCGCACGCACCAGGCCCAGTGTTCCAATTCCTCGGTGTAGCCGCGTTCGGCCGGCAACGTGCCCAGGGCGCCGATGGCAGCCGATTCCACGTCGCCGGCTTCGTCGAGTTGCAAAACCGGCCGGGGCTTATTCTTGGCGTCTTTGCCCATAGCGACCTTGAGTTTTTTGCCGGTTTCAGAAGTTTTATAGAGCATCGCCTCCTTTTCGGTTTCCAGCACCAGCGTGCCTTCGGTGCCCAAGACGGTCTCGCCGTATCCGCCGAACCCGTTGCCGTTGATCGAGGCGTATTGTACGCCGATCTTTTTTTTGGCCGCTTGCGGATCGTCGGCGTCGTAGCCCGGGGCCGGAAACTCGAAAACGCAAAACACGTGATCTTCCACGTCGCGGTCCGCCGGAAATAGCGGCCGGCTGCTGGCCGCGCACACGTTAAGCGGCATTTGCTTGCGTCCGCCGTGGATGGCCGAGATGAAGATGCTCGCGGCGTCGAGTTGATGGGAGCCTAATTCGGCCATCAATCCGCCGCTGGTTCGATCCCAAAGCCGCCAGCGAATCAGTTCCTCGATGGCCGGTCGGTCGTAGATCGGCTTTCCCTCGCCGTCCTTCAGTTCCAAATCTTCGTAACCGAACTTTTTCGCATTGACCTCGGCGTCTTTTATCTGGGCCTCGACCTGGGCAACTCGCTCTTCCCAATCCGCCGCCAAGCGGTTGTTTTCTCTTTTCAATTGATCGAGTTTTTTCTTCCAATCGCGGAGATTTCTTTCCAACACCTCGGCCAGCGGATCGTCGGGTTTGGAGGTCTTGGGCATGGGCTGCTGCCAACTGTCGTTGCCCGGCAGATTGCCGCGGTGCCATTGTGCGCGAATGTAGTGCAAGTCGCCCAACAAACCCTTGCGGATCATCTCCACCGAATTGTTGTACAGGATGTTGTAGTGGCGTTGATGCCCCACGGCCAGGAGCAAACCGGTTTGCTTTGCCGCGCGGGCCATTTCCTTGCACTCGTGGACGCTGTGGCCCATGAGTTTTTCGGTCATCACGTGCAAGCCGGCCTTCATGGCCGCGATTGCCGCCTTGGTGTGCAAGTGCAAGGGCAAGGCGATTATGACCGCCTCGATGCCGTCCTGGCGGGCGTTTTCAAGCAGTTCCTCGAAGGCCCCGTAGACTTTGATGTTTTTGCGTGCTTCATCCTCCGATTTCCAGTCGAAGACGCTCAACAAGCCGGGCCGGACTTTTCGGGCGGTTTCGCTGTAAAAATCGCCGTGGAACCCCCGCCATATGTTGTAAGGCCGAATGTCGGCAATCGACTTGACCGCAATGAACTTGGGATTGATCGCCCCGATGAGTACCGATCCTTCGTCGCCCGTGCCGATAACGCCCACGCGGACCGGTTCGGCGAGCGACTTGCCGTAGCCGAAATACAATTCTCCCAGGCCGTTGCCGGAGGTTGCTTCGGCATAGATCGTTTTTTTGAGCAACTCGCGGCGGATCGGCTTGCTGCCCACGGCGGCGTTGAAGTTTTCCTTGCCGATCGCTCGTTGCTCGGAAGTTAAGTACATTTTAGTGGTTAGTGATTAGTGGTTAGTGGAGGGTGGATAGGGGTTGTCAGTTTTCAGTCATCAGTATTCAGTTCTATGAATTTATCATTTATAATTTTTCCTTCATCCTTCCGTCTTCAGCCTCCGGTCTCCAGCCTACAGCTTTATACTTCACGCCTTGTAGCGGTTCAGATCGGGCGCGATTCCCTCGGGAGTTTCGTCGCTGTCAATATCGAACCATTCCGGTTTAAACTCGATTCTCCGCGACTGGCGGGCGGAGATGTTCGCCGCATGGACGATCACGGCGTCGCATAAGGCCACGGCCGGATAACAGCGTGGCCGATTTTCAGGCGCTGGATTTCGGACGCACCACGCCCAATGTTCGATTTCTTCTTTATAGCCCAGATTGGCATCGGCATCGGCCGCCGACTTGGAGGCCGCCCAATACACGGGACCGCTGGCCTGGGTATCCAAGGTTGCGCCCTTGCTGGTGGAAATCGAAATTTTCTCTCCGGTCGGATCGGGAATGATGCTCATCGCCCTTTCGCGTTCCAAAAGCAGCGTTCGCTTTGTGCCGTAGACGATTTCGCCGTAACCGCCGAAAGCGTTGCCGTTTACCGCGGCGTATTGCACGCCGATTTTATTTCGATTCTTCAAGGGATCTTTTGCATCATAGCCCGGGGCCGGAAATTCCAGGATGCAGTAGATATGATCGTCGGCTTCGCGGTCGGGCGGAAACAGCGGCCGGCCTGACGAGGCCGCAATCGAAAGCGGAAGCTGTTTTTTGCCGCCGTGCGCGGCTGCGACATATAGACCGGCCGCGTCGAACTGATGGCCGCCCAACTCGCCCATCAAGCCCGCTCCGGTCCGATCCCACAAACGCCAGCGAATCAACTCTTCGATAGGCGGGGCGTTGTATATAACCTTTCCCGAGGAGTCCTTGATCTGATGATTTTGATATCCGTACTTTTCCGCCTCGACCATCTTATCGGCGATTTGGGCCTTGAGTTGATCGACTCTTGCCCGCCAAAGGTCGATATCCCGGCCGTCGGCCTTGTCCAGTTCTTTTTGCCAGTTTTTTAGTTTTTTTACAAGCTCTTCGCCATGGGAATCTTTGGCTTTTACGTCGGGCGGAAGGGGCGGCTGCCAGGTATCGTTTCCGGGCATGTTGCCCCGATGCCACTGTGCGCGAATGTAATGAACCTCGCCCAATAATCCCTGCCTGATCGATTCCATGGCGTTGGCGTACAAAATGTTGTAGTGCCGCTGATGTCCCACGGCCAACAGCAAATCGGTTTGCTTTGCCGTCCGGGCCATTTCCTTGCACTCGTGGACGCTGTGGCCCATGAGCTTCTCGGTAAGCACGTGCAAGCCGGCCTTCAGGGCCGCGACGGCCGCCTCGGCGTGCAGGTGCAAGGGCAAAGCGATGATCACCGCTTCCAAGCCGTCGGCCTTGGCGTTTTTGATCAACTCCTGATAAGCGCCGTACACCTTGACGTGTTTGCGGGCTTCGGTTTCGTTTTTCCACCCGTATCTTGCCACAAGCCCGGGCTTGAATTTCAGGGCGTCGTCGCTGTAATGATCGCCGTAAAAAGCCCGCCGGATGCTATAAGGCCGGACGTCGGCGATCGATTTTACCTCGACAAAGGCGGGATTTATGGCTCCTATGAGCACGCCGCAATGGTCGCCCGTGCCGATCACCCCTACCCTGACCGGCGAGCCAAGAGCTTTTTCGTAACCATAATAAAAGGCCCCCAAGCCCCCGCCCACAACCACGCCCGCCGCTACGGCGCCCTTGAGAAAATCTCGGCGGCTGAAATCGCCGGCGAAGGGTTTTTGGTTTTGCGGGGCGACTGTTTTGTTTGGAAGCTTGGGCGTCATTTTTTAATTTCCGCGAAACAAGTAAACGCTAGTGTCTCAACCTTTCTTACCAAACGGTTTCACAAACCAACGATGCACAAAAAAGTCGAGTCCACCCCAGCGGCCCGCGGCCGTGGTGGCGATTACCAGCAAGGCGACCATTTCGATAAAGTCTTTGTTCACCAACAGGGCGTGACCGACAATGGCCGGATCGGGGGGGTAGATCGTGGGCCAAGCCGGTTGGGTCATCACCACCATGCACATAAACGCCGCTCCGCCCAAGGCCGCCAGCCGGGTGAACAATCCCAGCACCAGGCACAATCCGATGGCGGTCAGTCCGTAAGTGACCGCGAAGTTGATCTGGTCCATGCGTCCCCACTGCCAGATTTTCCAATTGCCGGGCATGGAGGCCGCTTTTTCCCGCTGCTTATCGTCCATCAACTCGTATAAAGCGTTTTTGTACGATTCTTCCCGGCCTTCGATTTCCTTGATCCACACCTCGGCTTCGCGGCGCAATTGCATCATCCGCTCCCAACGGCGCTGTTTTTGGAAAGGCGCGTCCTGAGCGGCTTCCGGACTGTTCTCGAATCGGTCCAGCGATTCGAAATAGGCCTCGATGTGATCTAAATTGACCGCGAAATAAGCCTCCAGCGATTTTTTAAATTCGATATAAGTTTTTTCGGCGTCCGTTTCGAATCGTTGATGAGCCCCCGCGGCGGCCTGATCCGTTTCATCCCGCGGTTTTAGATAATCCACCAGGTTCTGCCGGTATTCGTTCCAGCGGGCGGCGATAGGGTCGGAGTCAATCCGCTTTTTCCCCTTTTCGTCGGTAATGACATGCAGGCGCCGGCGGCCGTTAATATCGGGAACCA
>JBEKIK010000153.1:0-5506 GCA_050011795.1 Thermoguttaceae bacterium
GCCGGCCGATCTCGACGCCTTGGCCGCGATTGGCAGCGAATTAGTCTTCGCGCCCGGCAACGAGGAAATGTATCCTAAAGGCTATTGCACTTGGGTGGATGTAGGCACACTGGCCGAACCTCTGGAAGGGCAATGCCGGAGTGGTCATTTCCGCGGAGTGGCAACCATAGTGCTCAAGCTGCTTGAGATCGTCCGGCCCGACGCGGCTTTTTTCGGGCAGAAAGATTATCAGCAGGCGCTGGTGATCCGCCGCATGGTCAAGGACCTGAACGTGCCGGTCGAGATTCGCCTCTGCCCCACCGTGCGCGAGCCGGATGGCCTTGCCTTAAGTTCCAGAAATCGCTACCTTAGCCCCGGCGCACGCCAACGAGCGTTGGTCTTGTGGAAAAGTCTTAAGCTGGCCGAAGATCTGCTGTCCCAAGGCGAGCGCAGCGCCGAAAAGATCGTTGATCAAATGCGGAAAGTCATCCTGACCGCCGAGGACGCGCGGATCGACTACGTCGCACTGGTTGATCCCGAATCCTTACAACCCGTTCTAAGCATAACAGGCCGTACATTGGCCGCGTTGGCGGTAACAATTGAAAATACCCGACTTATTGATAATTGCTTGTTGGAAATATAACAATTATGTTAGATCTCACAAAGAAAGTATGATGAGCAAATATAGAGTTGATTTCGAAGTTATCGATTGGGAATCGCCAATAAAAGGCGTGCGGCAGAAGATTCATAAATTTGGACGTCAACAACTCAGGATGGTTGAGTATTCAAGAGATCTGCCGCCGCATTGGTGCGAGAAAGGCCACATCGGCTATGTTTTGCAGGGGCAAATGGAAATAGAATTTGCACATGAGTGCCTTGTATATTCTTCTGGAGATGGAGTATTCATACCCAACGGTCCAGAACATAAACACAAAGGTAAAATTATTTCAGAGACAGTTACTATTGTTTTTGTTGAAGACGTTTAGCAAAGTGGGCAGTAAACTGCCCACTCCTTAATAATCCCTGAACCCCAAATCCTGAATCCTTTCATGTGGCAAACCATTTTTCACATACCCCTTGAAATCGCCGGCCTGCCGATGTTTGGCACGGGGCTATTGTTGGGCCTATGGGCGGTTTTCAGCGTGGGACTGCTGGCATGGCTGGCTTGGCGTCAGGGTTTTAACGCCGACACATGGAGTTACGTGCCGATCTTGCTGATCGTTGCCGCGGTCATTGCCTGGATGCTGCCGGCGCTGTGCGACGAGCAAGGTTTCCCGATCCACGGTTACGGAATCATGATACTTTTGGCGGTTGTGTCCGCCACCGCGCTTACCCTGTGGCGCGCAAAACGCGCAGGTCTCGATCCCGACTTGATCTACACGCTGGTCATTTGGATGGTAATTCCCGGAATCGTCGCCGGCCGATTGTTTTACGTCGTCGAGTATTGGTCCACCCAGTATTGGCCGGTTTATAGCGGCTGGGCTCTGATGGGTGCGGCGCTGAACATCGCTCAAGGCGGACTGGTGGTCTACGGCGCTTTTTTTGGCAGCGTGCTCGGGCTGTTTATTATGGCCAATAAACTTCGCTTGCCGATCTTGGCCTTGGCCGACCTGTTCGCGCCCGGCATGATGTTGGGTTTGGCGATTGGCCGAGTGGGCTGCCTGATGAACGGCTGCTGTTACGGCGGAGTTTGCCATTTGCCCTGGGCCGTTACCTTCCCGCCCGGAAGTCCCGCCTACGATCACCAAGTCCAGTATGATCAAGAGTATGGCTTTACTTTAAGCGGCGATCCCAAATCGGAGCCAGTATTGCTCGCCGTCGATCCCGACTCCCCTGCCGGTCGTACAGGTCTAAAGCCGGGCTTGCGCCTGCAAAAAATCAGCGGTCAAAACGTCCTTACGACCAGAGAAGCCTATGAATATTTGCGTGATAATTATCTAAAAGGACTGCCCTTGACAATACAAGCATCCGATCGAGCGGCGGTTGCGCTTCCGGCCGTCGCCATTATCCCGCGAAGTTTGCCGGTGCATCCGACGCAAATCTACAGCACTATCGACGCGCTTATAATCTGCCTCTTGCTTTTGACCGCCGAACCCTTTTTACGCCGCGACGGCGAAATTTTCGCCTTGATGATCAGTATCTATACCGTCACGCGGTTTTTGATCGAGATCCTCCGTTCGGACGAACCCGCCGTCTCAGGCACGGGCATGACCATCGCGCAAAACATCAGCCTTGCACTCTTGATCCTAGTCGTCGGACTCTGGTTCTATATTCTCCGCCGGCCCAAAGGCAAAGCGCTTTCGGCCCCTAGGGTCGAAACCGCAAGGCGATAAGAAAAGAGTGCGGAATTACGAATGATGAGTGTAGTGTAATAAGTTCGGCGCCGGTGAAACACTATTCGTCACTCTGCACGCTTCACTTTTTTTCTTCTTCCTCCTCTTTGTCCTCGTCCTCGTCTTCGTCTTCCTCCCAGTCATCGTCGTCTTCGTCCCAATCGTCGTCGTCCCAATCTTCATCGTCCCAATCTTCGTCATCCTCGTCTTCGTCTTCGTCCTCTTCCTCTTCTTCCTCGTCTTCGTCTTCGACTTCTTCCCAAGGCTCCTCGTCGTCAAGGTCTTCATCCTCGTCATCTTCATCCTCGTCTTCATCCTCATCGAGGTCGTCGAAGTCGTCGTCTTCCTCATCTTCATCGTCTTCGTCCTCGGCTGGTTCGCGAGGACTCTGAAGTTTGGGCACTCGGCAGGACTCGGGCTCCGTCAAAACGGCCGTGCCCTCCGTGGCGAATTCTTCGGGATGAGCTTTGGTAATGGTGAGGGTTTTCACGTTCGTCTCCTCTTTCGCTTCAGGGGAATAATTAGGTAGTTCCTCGATATGTTTTAATCCGAAAATTTGCAAAAAACGCTTGCTGGTGCCATATAAATACGGCCGGCCTAATTCCTCAGCTCGGCCCACGATCCGCACCAGGTCGAGTTCTATTAATTGCCGCAGCACTTCGCCGGATTGCACCCCGCGGATGGCCTCTATTTCGGCTCGCAGGATCGGTTGGCGATAGGCTACCACGGCTAATGTCTCCATTGCCGGGGCCGATAAGCGAACTTCAACCCAAGCCGCGTGCAAACGCCGTAACCACGACGCGAATTTCGCCCGGCTCATTAACTGAAATCCGCCCGCCACCTCCTCGATCCGAAAGGCACATCCGCAAGCATCGTATATCCGATTCAACGTCCGAACCAGTGTACGCGCTTTGGTGCCGTCCGCCAAGCCCGCCAACTGTGCCAGTTTTCGGCTAGTCATGGGCTGCAAGGCGAGAAAAAGTATGGCTTCTAGTTTAGCAAGCCATTCATCACGGGCGTTCGAGCCACCACCAATAGTGGTGTCTTCACCATCGCCTATACTCCCTGGAATGGATTGATTATGCCCCATACGGCTGTGTGATTGCCACGAACATCGCCCCCAAGGACGGTAGCGCAAAGCCACACTCCGCAATAAGTAACCGGTACTAGAATGAAAATTTGCCATGGCCGGATATCGATATTCGCTGGCAAACGACTCATGGATTTCAGTAAATCATTGTGTAAAGAAGAAAAAAGGAAAAGGGGAGAAAGGGAAAAAACAATAAAAAATTTCCTTTTCCCCACTTTTCCCTTTTCCCTTTCCCCACGGATTACTGTAAGGCCGTAAAGAATTATCGGACTGCATCGCCGCCCCCGCGCCAGGACTCGATTTGACGCAAAACGTCCGCCATTGCCTCCAGCGGATTCGTATTCGTGGCCTCGAAATAGTGCGTATAGCTGGAATTTCCGCCCACCGCCATCTGACAATAGAACCGATAAAATTGCCGTTGGTTGCCCCAGGTTTCCAGCAGATAATAAGTCGCCCCCAACTGCCGCAGACGGTCTTGCATGGACAAAAACGGATTGGTTTCGGTTTGACCACTATTACCCTTATTATCAATGCACGGCTCAACCGCACTCTGGTAATCGGCGGGAACAACATTTGATACCAGTGGACTAAATCGCTCGCTACTGTCGCCCGGCGCCCGCTGAGGTAAAAGGTTGGCCTGATTGTATGCAGTCAATTGTCCCGGCGGATTAGACACGCCGCCCAAAGTTTGGCTCGGCATTGCCAGAGGATTTTGCGATTTTGCATCGTACGGCGGGACTGCGGGCAATACGTTGGAAGTCTTCGTCGAGAGGGCGGAAGCAACGGTCGGCCAGGCTTTTCCCAGCAGTTTTTTGGCCCCTTCCCGCAGCGATGAGCCGTTAAACGCGGCTAGCGGAATGCCAATTACAAAGGCCAGCATCACTAACGCCCGAAAAGCAATGCTCGCCGACGATTGCGAAGATTGCATGTCCTACCGAACCTCCCTGTTTAAATAATCATGTTTAACGAACCTGTTGGGGAGACAGTTTAACTGCCACACCAACAATTTCATCCCCGGCCACTCAAAAGAGCAGCAAATAATACCGCTTTTGACTATCTTTTTGCAACATCAATTATTAGTTAGTAGGATGGTTTTTTGGGCTAGCGATTGGGGACTAGGGAATGGGGATTAGGGGTTAGAGGATTGGTAATAGGGGTGGGGAGTTTACTGCCCACTTGTGCATGAATAAAGGGATATTTGCTGGAAACAAAAAAAATTACTTACCGGAGTATTTATTTTCAGGCCCAGCCTGACCTACCGTCTAACTAAACCTCTCGCCATTGCCAAAACGACCAAAACTACCCAAAATACTTAAATAATGAACACAATTTATCTGGATCATAACGCCACCACTCCCACCAGGCCCGAGGTCGTCCAGGCCATGGCGCGGTGTTATGCCCAGGGTTATGCCAACCCGGCCAGCCAGCATCAGCCCGGTCAGCGTGCACATAGGGTATTGGAGGATGCCCGCGAGCGCATCGCCTTCATCCTTGGTGCGGATCTTACCTGCCCACAAGCCGACCGCTTGATTTTCACCGCCGGCGGCACTGAGGCGAACAACCTGGCCGTCTTAGGCATTGCCCGGGCAAGTGGTACTCGTAGGACGGATTTGAAATCCGTCCCACAGGATTCAAAAACCATCCCGCCTCAACAGCAAGTGGAAGAAATCCACCAGATCATCATTTCCGCAGTCGAGCATCAAAGCGTAATTGAACCGGCCGAACAACTTTTGGATCAAGGTTGGCGATTGGACACCTTGAGCGTCACACCCGACGGCGTTGTCCGCCCGGAAAACCTTGCGCCGCTCGTGGGCGAACAAACCCGATTGGTCAGCGTTATTTGGGGCAACCACGAAACCGGTGTGATACAGCCGATCGCCCAACTCGCTCAAATCTGCAACAGGGCCGGAGTTTTCTTCCACACCGACGCCGTGCAGACGGTCGGCAAAATTCCCGTCAATTTTCGCTCCACAGGCGCGGCAGCCATGAGCCTGGCGGCACATAAATTCCAAGGCCCCCTGGGCATCGGGGCATTGATTCTCCGCCACGACGTGCCGATTGCCCCCATCCAATTCGGCGGCCATCACCAGTTCGGCATCCGGCC
>JBEKIK010000154.1:0-5499 GCA_050011795.1 Thermoguttaceae bacterium
CCACCTGTTGCGACGCCGAGGGGTCGCTGCGTATAGGGTGATTTTCAGGGATTGAAGAATTTCCTCCGGTCTCAACCATTAAAACATTTCCCTCCCCACTACAGTCCGGTTGCGGTGGATTATTTAATTATCGACGGACAGAAACGCTCCCCGACCAACATAAAGCCGGAATACTAGCCCCCTCTACTAATTTATATTGCAAATCCTCTATTTTAACAACTTTGGGTATTGGATAATTAAGGCATCAAGAAAACAAAACAGCCCGGGGTGCTGGGGACCGGGCCGAGAAGTAGGTTTGAGAATCGTATGGGATTTAGCTGAAAATCAGGCAGACGGGCGGCGATAATGTTGGTAAGCTAGGAGGACTTCGTAAAGATCCATGGATATTGCTACTTCATCGTCTGCAAAGTCCCTGAGCCAAGTACGTTGTGATTGAAGGGCGTCGGTCAACAGCGGCATAACTTCCATTAGTGGTACCGTTACATTCTCACGGTGGGTATCGGTAGCACTATTCTTGGCTGTTTCCTCCTGCGGCCCATAATAAACGCGGAGATGGCAAGCGTTCATGACATTAATTCCTTCCCTGGTGGACCCACCCTGTCTGTTCGCATTATATCGGCAGGAGGTGTCTTGCGGGTTTGATCTTTTTGGAGGAAAATGCCGTTTTTGCACGCCAGCGATGCTGGCGCGATAGTACATGGAAAACCGATCATCATCAAAATACGGTTTTTCGAAACAAGCGAGACATTTCGGGATTTCTCGTCGAAAACGGCTCCACTCTCAGGAAACGGCTCCTATTGGGGGACTTTCCTTGGACCTATCGGCGGCTGGAACTATTTCCATTATTCCAGGTTCCGTTTCTGGAAAATCACGATAAGTCTCCAACAACGTGGACTGCATATGGCCAGCATGGTAACAATCGATTTGCGGCAGGTAGCTCGCGGTTTGGACATTCCACTGCGGCAGATACAAACAACGGTGGAACTATTGGATGAGGGGAACACCGTTCCATTCATCACCCGATATCGCAAGGATCAAACCGGAGGGTTGGACGAGGAACAAGTTCGGCTGATTCAGGATCGGCTCACAAAAATGCGTCTGTTGGCCGAACGCAAGCAGACTATTTTGCGGTCGATCGAGTCGCAGGGAAAACTAACGGAAAAACTTACCAAGCAGATCCTGGCGGCGACGACCACGAAACGTTTGGAAGACCTGTATTTGCCGTATAAGCCCAAGAAGCAAACCCTGGCCACCAACGCCCGCAACCGCGGCCTGGAAGGACTTGCCCAGGAAATTCTCGAAGCCAACCCCCTGTGCATCGACTTGGATGCGCGGGCAAAAGACTATGCCAACGCGGACCGCCAGGTCCCCACCTCCGCCGACGCCTTATTGGGCGCAGGGCACATTCTTGCCGAGCTGTTCAGCGAGCAGGCCGAACTGCGTCAGCGCCTGCGGGAAATCATGCAGCGCACCGGCGTGATCGTTACCACGCGGATCCCGCCCGAACCCAAAAGTCCCCCGGAAAAAACCGACAAACCTCAGCCGGTACCCGCGGCCGCGGCTACGACAATAGCGGTCCCCGTTCGGCATCCGCCCGGGGCAGTACATTCGGCCGTTACGGAAGCGCCATCGCAACCAACGCTCATCGAGCCGCTCATGTCCGCCCATACCGAAACCCCCGCGCACCGGGAAGGGCAATGTTTCAAACCATCGGCGATCGAGGCCCTGCCCTCGGCTCAACCGATTCATGCCGCCGATTCGGCGACCGCGGCGGCGACCTCATCGGCCAATGCCGCTTCGACCTCGGAAACGATTTCGTCCATACACGTATCCACACCGCACGAGGCGGCCGCGTCGGTTGCAGCGGCGGCTGCAAACGAGGTGTTAAGCGCAGTGGATTCGATCGTTTTGTTGGAACCTCCCGAAAGACTGGAAAGTGGAGCGTGTGGAGTGCAAAGTGCGGAACCGCTTGCGGTTTCGCCGCGGGATTCCATCGTCTGCCCAACGGCCGCTCTAGCGGAAAAATTACCGCCGGATTCGCCTGCGGAGGCGTGTTTGATTATATCTCCGCCCGGGGCGCCCGCAGGGTCGGTCCTGCACACGGCAACCACCGCCGATCAGCACGGCCCGACGCTAACGGCCGCCCAGCGCAAGAAGCTTGCCCGCGAGAAGGTCAAACAGCTTCAGGCCGCCAAACGCGAACTGAAAAGGAAAAAACTGGAAGAAAAGCAGATCAAAGACTTCCGCGATTATTTCGATTATCGCGAGGAAATCAAGAAGATTCCGCCCCATCGCGTTTTGGCCATCAATCGGGGCGAGCGGGCCAAGGTTTTGCGCGTAAAAATCGAAACCAATTTGCAGGCCATGGTAAACGCGATGGAAGAATATCTCGTTCCGCCGAACCATCCTCATGCCGAATATCTTCGCGGCTGTGCCCGGGACTCGCTGTCGCGTTTGATCCTTTCCAGCCTGGAGCGCGAGGCCCGCCGGGAACTGACCGATCGGGCGGAAATCCACGCCGTGGGCGTGTTCGCCAAGAATCTGCGCAATCTGTTGTTGCATCCCTCGGTGCACAATCATCGGGTTTTAGCCCTGGATCCGGGTTACAAAAGCGGGTGCAAACTGGCGGCCCTGGATCAGTTCGGCAACCTCCTGGAACACGCGGTGATATACCTGGTCGGCAAGCCCGAACTCCGCGAAAGCGCCCGGCAAAAGATCGTCGAACTGATGAAAAAACACCAGCTTACCGTTGTGGCCATCGGTAACGGAACGGCCTGCCGCGAGGCGGAAAAATTCATATCCGACATGCTGGGCGGCGAACTGAAGGAGCAGGGCCCGGCCTATGTAATCGTCAACGAGGCCGGCGCCAGCGTGTATTCCACCAGCCGCCTGGGCCGTGAGGAATTTCCCGACTACGACGCCAGCCTGCGCGGGGCCATTTCCATTGGGCGGCGTTTGCAGGACCCCTTAAGCGAATTGGTCAAAATCGATCCGGCCAATATCGGCGTCGGGCTTTATCAACACGATGTCAAGGCCAAGCATTTGCGGACTTCGCTGGACGACGTGGTCGAATCGTGCGTGAACTACGTGGGCGTGGACGTGAACACCGCCAGCCCGGCCCTGTTGCGATACGTTTCCGGATTGAACCAGTTGACCGCGCATCGTTTGTACGAATATCGGCGCGAGCACGGCCCTTTCGCCAACCGCGATCAATTTCGTCAGGTGCCCGGCCTGGGCGAGGCGACATTCGTGCAGGCCGCCGGTTTTTTGAAAATTCCCGCCGGCGATAATCCCCTGGATACCACCTGGATCCATCCCGAAAGTTACCCCGTGGCCAACCGCGTATTGCAGCGCCTGGAATGTACGCCCAACGACTTGACCGACAAAATCGCCGCCGCCGCCCTGGCCCAGCGCGTGACCGATGTTGATTTGGAAGCGATGGCCAAGGAACTGGAGGTGGGCGCCCTCACCTTGAAAGACATCCTGGCTCAACTCGCCCGGCCCGGCCGCGATCCCCGCGAAGATCTCCCTCCGCCCGTTTTCAAACACGGCGTGGTGAAAATCGAGGATCTTTCCGAGGGCATGGAATTAACCGGCACCGTGCTGAACGTGGTCGATTTCGGCTGCTTCGTCGATATCGGCATGCACGACAGCGGCCTGGTGCATGTCAGCCACATCGCCGACCGTTTCATTCGCGATCCGCACGAGGTGGTCACCGTCGGCGACGTGGTAAAGGTTTGGGTCCTTGCCGTGGACAAAGAACGGCGGCGCGTGTCGTTGACCATGGTGCAGCCCGGCACCGAACGGCCTCGCCCTCCCCGGCACGGTCATAAACCGCCCCAAGGCGCAAAACCGGAAGCCGCGCCCTCCGACGGAACAATATCGGATCAAACGCATTCCGAGGGCGGGACGGATCAAAGGGAACAAAATCGCAACAAATTTTCGCGCCGCGATCGGGGGCAACGGACTCGCCCGCCGCACGGCGATAAGCCTTCACGCCCGGATGGCCAACAATCTTCCGATGCGCGTTCCAATCAGCGCCGGCCTCAATCCTCGCGCCCCAGGCCGCACGCGCAACACCAACCCAAGTCCAGGCCAAAACCCTTCATCCCCATCACCGACGCCATGAAGGAAGGCAAGGAACCGATGCGGACCTTCGGCGACTTGGCGCAGTTTTACGAACAAAAAACCAAACAACCGGAAAAAATACAAAAGCCCCCCGAACAACCGGCGGTAGCCAAAGATGAAACACCGGCCCCTCCGGCCGAAACGCCCCAAATCAATGACAAAGCTCTAAGGACGAATGACGAAATTATCGCTGAACCGGAAACGCGGACCCCAGAGCTTTCCGAGCAAAAAATCGAAGAGGAATCGAGCGGTAAAGACGTTCAATGAGTGTCATGTAAATAACGCCACATTCTTCGTTTAGCCCCGGGGCTTGCTCCGGGAGGTTTTGCCTAAAATGTAAATTATCATGGAATTCCAACAACGGCTGCAAAAAGCGATCGAGCGCGGTCAGCGGGCGGGTATCGCCCGGGCACAGGCCGAACGCGATCGGACTGTAAACGAAAAAGAACTCCAGCGCCTCCACACCCTCTATCGCCTGGAACTCTCCGAACGCATCGAACGCTGCCTGAAAAACGTGGCCGAGCAGTTTCCCGGCTTCCAATTTGAAAGCATAGTGGATGAACGAGGCTGGGGCGGGGCCATCAGCCGCGACGATCTGCGCATGAATTCTTCCGGCCGAACTACCGGCTACAGCCGCCTGGAAATGCTCATCCGTCCCTTCTCCTCGTCTCAGGTCTTGGAGTTGACAAGCAAAGCCACCGTCATGAACCGCGAAGTATTCCATCGCTCCCATTATCACGGCCTGGCCGACGCGGATCTGATTTCCTTTAATGAAATGATCGACAACTGGGCCCTGGAATTCGCCGAACAATACGCCGGAAAAAAATGAAACTGCAAATTGCAAATTGGACAATGGCTAGCACTCATAATGTGTATTTTTCCGGGGCAGTGTGATGGAAAACGAAAAACCGGCCATTTTTACGATTGGTCACTCTAATCGCTCGCTTGAGGATTTTTTGGCCTTATTGAATCGGCATAATATCAAGGCGCTCGTTGACGTGCGCTCGCAACCCTACGGCCGGCTGGAACATTTCAACCGCGAATATCTTTCCGCCGAACTGAAGGCGGCTGGAATTGAATACATATTCCTGGGCCGGGAATTGGGCGCCCGCCGCGACGAGCAAGATTGCTACCAAGACGGCATGGCGGTTTACGAAAAGATCGCCGCTCTGCCGGCGTTCCAGGAAGGTCTGGCGCGGCTGGGCCAACTCGCTTTAACGTCCAGCCCGGCCGTTATGTGCGCGGAAAAAGAACCCTTGGATTGCCACCGCGCGATCCTTATCTGCCGTTGCCTGCGAAATAGCGGTTTGCGGATCGCGCACATCCTGGCCGACGGCAACCTCGAAGATCATGCGGAGACCGAGAAGCGCC
>JBEKIK010000155.1:0-5483 GCA_050011795.1 Thermoguttaceae bacterium
GGCAACATCGCCAATATGGACACGCCGGGTTACAAGGTCCGCGACCTTTCGGTCGAGGATTTTCAATCTCGATTGCACGAGGCCATCGAAGGGCGGCATCAGCCCCCGTCGTCCTTGCAAGAGCTTTCGCCCGGCGAAATCGGGCTGCGGAGCACGGAGCCGCTGGCCGAGGCGGCCAAAAATGCCAAAACCATTCTGCATCACGATCAAAACAACGTGGGCATTGAACATCAAGTCACCGAGATGGTCAAAAACCAGATGCAACACAACATTGCACTTACGATTATGGTCAAGCAATTTCACATGCTGGAAACAGCCATCTCCGAACAAGTATAACCTTTTAATCGAAACCATGAGGAAAATTATATAACAAGCGTGCGGCCGCCAGGGGCAGTCTAGCGGCGTGAATCGGGGCAACCTGTTTCCAAGAATTAACCCCTAACCCCCTGGACCTGAACATGCTTCCGGCATTGGACATTAGCAGCAGCGCCTTAGTTGCCCAACGGATAAGGATGAATGCGATTTCCAGCAACCTGGCGAACATTTCGACCACGCACGACGAGGCCGGGGAACCGTCGCCGTACCAGCCCCGGTTCGTGGTTTTTCAAGCCGATCCCAGCGTCGGCGCAAACGGCGCGCCCGGGGTCAAGGTCGCCTCGGTGCAAACCGCCAAACTCGAACCCCGGCTGAAATACGAACCCGGAAATCCCGACGCCATTAAAACCGGTCCCAACACGGGCTACGTAGCCTACCCGAACATCAATATGATGACCGAACTGACCGACGCCATGGAAGCCGCCCGGGCCTATGAAGCCAATCTGGGCACGATGGAAATCACCAAAGACCTGGAACAGCAAACCTTAAAAATCCTCGCCTGACAATAGACCTGGAACAACAAACGTAAAAAATCCCTGGTTCCCACGCTCTGCGTGGGAACTGGCGAATTGACGAAAAAACTTGGGTTCCCACGCTGAGCGTGGGAACCAGGAACGATATCCCTTTTAACCATTACATGATATGTCCATGAATCCCATACAAAACATATCGACGCCGCTTACGCTGAGTCCAAGCGTCCTGGCCGGCAAGGATGCCGCACAGGGCGCAGACTCGTTTAAGAACTATCTGCTCGACTCGATCCAGCAGGTAAACGAGATGCAGCAGCAGGCCGATTCGGCCGTGGAAAAATTCGCCACCGGCGGAGACGTCAGTTCGGCCGAGGTGCTGACCGCCGTGCAAAAAGCCGACCTGGCCTTCAAAATGATGCTCCAGGTCCGCAACAAGTTGGTTCAAGCATATCAGAACGTAGAGGATATTCGCGTGTAAAAGTGATCAGGGGTCAGAGATCAAGGGTTGGGGGGCTGGAAAAATCAAATTTAGATTGTCATTGTTTAGCCCCGGCACTTGTGCCGGGTGAAAGATCAAAAGGGTCCACGGATGGATTTTCTCAATAAGGCATTTGCGCAGCTAGTCGATCTGTTCCTCTCCATGACGCCCGGCGCCCGGCTCACGGCCGGGCTGTTGTTGATCGTGGTGATTGTCAGCCTGGGATATTTATTTACGCACGACATGTCCGCTCCCAGCGGGGATTTGATGCACGGCGTGCCGATATCGGCCAGTCAATTGCCGGCCATGGAGGCCGCTTTCGGCAAGGCGAAACTCACCGGTTATAAGATCGACGGAACGCAGATCCACGTGCCGCGCGGTCAAGAGGCCATGTATATGGCCGCCTTGGCCGACTCCAAGGCCCTGCCGGCCGACTTCAGCACCGTCATGGATGAGGAATCGAACAACAGTAGTTTCTTTGAAACCGAAAAAGACAGGGAACAGCGAAGGAAAAACGCCAAAGAGAAAAAACTGGGCCTTGTTATCAGTGTCATGCACGGCATCGAAAGGGCAACCGTCATCTATGATTCCGACACCAAGGGCGGATTGAATAGGGAAAAGACCTTCAAGGCCTCGGTCGCGGTCAAACCGATCGGGTCCGAACAACTGGATACGGATCAAGTTTACAATATTCGACACTTTGTGGCGGGCGCTATTGCCGGCCTCAAGTCAGAGGATGTTACCGTATCCGATCTGAACGGCCGGACCTCGTTTGGAAATCCGGAAAACGGCGGCGGCGCCGACGACAATCTGTATGTGTCGCTGAAACGGACCTACGAACGGGATTTAAAAGCCAAAATTCTCAATGCCCTGTCTTATATCCCCAATGTTACCGTCGAACCTACCGTAACCTTGGATACGAATAAAAATAGCCGCGAGCACATAGTGAAACACGATTCCAAAACCACGACGGTGCGAGAGTCGAACCAAAGCACTTCTCGGTCGCAGGACAGCGCCGGAACGTCGGGCAGGCCGGGTTATGCCGGACAGCAGCCGCCGAATACCGCCGCCACGCTGGGATCGAATTCCGCCGGCGGGTCCAAGGAAGAGGAAGAACAAACAAAGCAAGAAATTGTCAGCCTGCCTTCCGGTTCGGAAACGGAGATCGAAAAAGTCGGGCTTACGCCAAAATCGGCCAAGGTTTCCATAGGCATCCCCGTCAGCTACTTCAAAAACGTTTGGCAACAACGCAATCCCGCCAAAGACGGCAAGGAACAAAAGGATCCGGACCAGTCGGCCCTCGATCAAATCCGTACCGAGGTAACAGAAATGGTACGGAAGCACGTGGCGCCGCTTTTACCGCAGACAGAAGGCGTCGCCGACCTGACGGAATTTGTCACCGTGTCCGCTTTTCAGGATATTCCCGGCAAGGAAATCCCAGCCCCCGGCGCTACCCAAACGATCTTGGCCTGGCTGGGCGAATACTGGAGCATGTTGGGCATGATCGGAGTTGCGATAGTGAGCTTGTTGATGTTGCGGTCGTTGGTCCGCTCCGCCCCTTCCATGCCCGAAACCCACGCAACGCCGAAGATCGCCAACACGGCCTTAAACGAAGAACAGCCTCCCGAGTCCGCAGCGCCAACCGCGCCGCGTCTGCGGCGTTTCACAAGCGGGCCGTCGCTGTTGGACGAACTTTCGGAAATGGTAAAAGAAGATCCGGATACGGCCGCCAATATCCTTCGCGGTTGGATCAGTAGCACAAGCTGAAAACGGAAACGTATATGTAAACGGCACACTCCGTGTGCCGGTTCCGCACACGGAGTGTGCGGACGACTTTATTCAGGATGAAACAGAATTATGAACGCAGTCGCGCAAGACTTGACAAATGCCGGCGTCCGCAAGGCCGCCATTCTAGTGGCCTGTCTTGACCGCGCAGCGGCCGACGCGGTTCTGGAACAGCTTACTCCGGAGCAGGCGCAGCGCGTGCGCCAAGCCGTGGTGGTGCTGGACGATATTCCCGACAATGAGCAACGGTGCGTCGTGGACGAGTTCTTCCGGCTCGGTCCGCAACCGTCTACGCAACAATCCGCCGGAATCGAACTTGGCGGACGCTTAGGCCGGGAAATCGGCCTTGGACGTTCCGCGCCTGCCGCCAAGGAAGCGGCGACAAGCGGCTCGCACCCGACGCCTTTTGTGCGATTGCGGGAAGCCGAAGGGGAAAAAATCGCCCGGCTTTTATGCGGCGAACGTCCCCAAACCATCGCACTGGTGCTGTCGCACCTGTCGGCCCGCCAGGCCGGCGGCGTATTGACGCTCCTGCAACCGAATCTGCAAACGGAGGTGGTCCGGCGGCTGGTCGATCTGGAGGAGACCGACACGGCGGTTTTGCAGGAAGTGGAACAGGCATTGGAGAGCAGGCTCTCGCAAAAAGTGCCCATGCAACGGCGGCGCGTCGCCGGTTTGCAAGCCGTCGGCGGAATTCTGCAGGCCTCCGAAAGCGACGTCCGCCTGCAAATCCTGGATAACCTGGCCGTGCACGATCGGGCGTTGGCCGAAAGGTTGGGTCCGCCGCCCATGGAATTCGACGATCTGGCCGACCTGGACGACGCCACGATAGCCGATGTTTTTCGCGCGGCCGATCCGCAATGGATCATGCCCGCGCTATTGGGCGCCTCGCCGGAAATAACCGATCGGGTGTTGCATCTTCTGCCCCGCGCTCAGGCCGAATCGCTCCGCCGCAAACTCGAACACCCCGGCCCCATCCGGCTGAGCGACGTGGAGACTGCCCGGCAAAAAATCGCCGAAATCGCCGTAAGGATAGTGTATGCAAAAGGAAAAATCACATTAGGAGCCGCGTAAAAATCTCAAATCTCAAATCCCAAATCCTGAACCCTGACCACTGCCGCCCTATGTCCACCATCATCCGAGCCTCTGATCACAACGGCACAACGCACTATGCGGCCTTCAATTTCGAAGACATGGCCGCGCAGGCTGATCGATATTTAGGCAAAATCCGCAGCGAGGCGGCGCGGATTGTGGTTAAGGCCCAGCAGGAGGCAGAGTCCATCCGCAAATCCGCCGAAATCCAGGGACGCCAAGCCGCAATCGAGGCCGTCGAGGAGATGGTGCGGAAGCAGTTAACCACGGTTATCCCGGCGCTTAAGCAAGCGGTGCAAAACATCGAGGATGCCCGGCACGCATGGCTCTCGCATTGGGAGGCCGGCACGGTGCACTTGGCGGCGGCGATTGCCAAGCGGCTTATCCGCCGCGAGTTGCACGAGCAGCCCGAAATCCCCTTGGCCTTGGTCCGCGAGGCATTGGAGTTGGCCGCCGGCAGTTCGCAATTACGCATCCTCCTGAATCCGCTCGATCTGCAATCGCTGGGCAATCAGGTGCGGATGTTGGTCGATGAGTTATCGCCGCATATCGAAGCCGAAATCACGGCCGACGCCGGTATAACTCCCGGAGGCTGCCGAGTGGAAAGCAAATTCGGCGTTATCGATCAACAATTCGAGGCCCTGCTGCAACGCATCGAAGAAGAACTAAAATAAGGATGAAGGATGAGGGATGAAGGATGAAGATTGAAGAACAACTCGAAGGCGTGATGCCCACGGCGCTGTTGGGCACCGTGGCGCGGACGGTCGGCATGACCGTGGCCGCGGCGGGTTTTCCCGCGCCGGTCGGCGCCCTGGCCGAAATCCAGCGCGAAACCGGCGGGCCGCTAATGGCCGAGGTAATCGGCTTTCGCGACGAGCTAACCCTGCTTTACCCTTTCAGCGAATCGAATGGCGTGCGTCACGGCAATCGCGTGCGCCTGGCCCGGACTACCCGCTGGTTGCGCGTGGGGCCGGAAATGTTGGGCCGGGTGTTCGACGCCCAAGGAAACGCCGTGGACGGCAAGTCCCAGCCGGTGTTGCACGATCGCACGTCGTTTAATCGGCACCCGCCGCATCCCTGCACCCGGCCGCGAATCTGCGAGCCCCTTTCCACCGGCGTGCGCTCCATCGACGGTCTGATAACTTGCGGAAAAGGGCAGCGGATGGGCATTTTCGCCGGCTCCGGCGTGGGAAAGAGCGTGATTTTGGGCATGATGGCCCGGTACACCGCCGCCGACGTAAACGTGATCGCCCTGATCGGCGAACGCGGCCGCGAAGTGAACG
>JBEKIK010000156.1:0-5476 GCA_050011795.1 Thermoguttaceae bacterium
CTCGGTTAGACCCTTAAGATGCTCCAAACCGGCGTCGCCGATCCTTGAGCATCCGCGTAGATCCAAGAGCCTTAGCTTGTCCATGCCTTTAAGTTCCGCCAATGCCGCATTGCCGATGTTGTTATACAACAAGGAAAGGTTTTGCAATTGCCGCAAGTCCTTGACCACCGCCAGGCCGGCGTCGGTCATTCGCGAAGTGCGGCGGAGATTGAGCAACTTGAGATTAGGGAGTTTTTTGAGCACCAAGAGCCCTTTGTCCGTGAGTGCGGTGTTTTCCAGCACCAATTGATTAAGGTCCGGAAAGGCCGCGAGCCGGGCCGCGCCTTCATCGCTGATTTTTGCGCCCCACAACGATATTTTTTGAATCCCCGAAAGCGCCGTAAATGTTTCGACGTCCCGATCGCTCGCCTGGCGCTCCAAAAGATCGATGCCGATGACTTTTCCATTTGCGTCATATTCAACTTCGCCGTGCAACTCTCCGACGCGTTTGATCGCTATTGCCGCGGCGTCGTTTTCGGTTTTTGCATCGGCCGCGGGCAATTTATCTCCGGTTTTTTGCCTCGTTTCGGCCGCTTTCTGTGTTTGCTCGGCCGCGGCTTTGCACTCGGGGACGGTCCGTCCCGGAAGACAAATCGCACTAAAAGCCAGCATCGCGAATAAACGACAATACACCGAACCGCTCCTTTTCGAATGTCGTAATGATATATGGCCGTCAATATATCATGGCATACCACAGACTAACTGAGAGAAACCCGGATGGCAATCCTCCCTCAATGTTGGTGGTAATAATACGCTGTCGAAGATTGCCTGATCCAAGATCGTCTGATAAATTGCGATTTATATGCTTTTTCCATCTTGCCGTTTTATGTTTAACAGTTTAACCTGATGTGCACGGTATAGTCCACTGCCTACCGATCATTTCCCACCTCAGCGCCCTTGCCCAACAGGAGTTTAAGGCCATGTCAAATAGATCGAATCGTCGCCAATTTTTACAAAGTACGGCTTTAACCGGCATCGGCTTTTGGATTGCCGCGCATAGCAAAGCGGAAGAGAGTAAATCGGCAAACGAGCGCGTTGCCATAGCCGGCATCGGGCTGGGCAACCAAGGCAATACGGATACGGATAACGTGAGCAAACTTGGAGACATGGTCGCCATTTGCGACGTGGATGAAACTCGGCTTAACAAGGCCGGCGACAGGAAATTTCCCAAGGCCAAGCGGTACACCGATTTCCGCAAGATGCTCGATGAGATGGATAAAAGCATCGACGCCGTTACGGTCAGCACTCCAGATCATATCCACGCACCTGTCGCTTTGAAGGCCATGCGCATGGGCAAGAACTGCTATTGCCAGAAACCCATGACGCGCAGCCTGTACGAAGCCCGGCTGATGGCCAAGGTCGCCCTGGATATGAAAGTCGCCACCCAAATGGGCAACCAGATGACGGCCAATCCATCACTTCGAAAAGCCGTGGCACTCATCCAGTCCGGTACGCTCGGCGCGCCCAAGGAAGTCCACGTCTGGACGAATCGGCCTATATGGGCGCAAGGCATCCCAAGACCCGAACCCGGCACTTGCCCCAACACGTTAAACTGGGATCTTTGGATCGGACCGGCCCCAATGCGACCCTATGCCGAAGACTACCATCCCCGTAACTGGCGCGGTTGGTGGGACTTCGGCACCGGCGCACTCGGCGACATGGCCTGCCATACCGTTAACATGCCGTATTGGGCGTTGGATCTTCGCGACCCGATCACTGTCCAGGCTGAAACTTCGGGCCACAATAAAGACAGTTACCCGTCGTCTTCTAAAATCGTTTATGAATTCGCCGCCACCGAAAAACGCCCGGCCGTAAAATTATACTGGTATGACGGCGGCAACCTGCCCGACGAACACGTCATCGGTTCAATGTATGATCTTTACAAGATGGAGATCGGAAAAGAAAAAAAATTCCTGATAAGCGGGTGCATAGTCATCGGCGAAAAAGATACCCTATATGTTCCCGGCGACTACGCGGAAAAAAACATGAAACTCTCGGGCGACAAGCCGGTTGCGGAAGTGCAATTCGTCAACTCGCCCGGCCACTACGAAGAATGGATCCGGGCCATCAAAGGCGGCGAACCGGCCAAGTCGAATTTCCCCGACTATTCCGGACCGTTGACCGAAACAGTACTCTTGGGCAACCTTGCCGTATGGGCGGCCGACAAAGGGCGCGGCGAAAAACTCCAGTGGGACGCCAAAAACCTCAAATGCACCAACATCCAGGAATTGGAACCGCTCATCAAGCCCAACTACCGAAGAGGTTATACGCTGGATGTGTAATCGTCGCGCGGGTGCCACTTAAAACTTCACGCTTTGCAGAGTTTGCCGCAGCACCTCGGCGCTATTGCGCAGCCCTTGCAGCTCCTTGGGCCATAGTTCGATCTCGCACGTGCCCAGGATGCCGCCCCGGCCGACGACGGTGGGCACGGAGATCGACACGTCGCGCAAACCGTAGCAGCCTTTTTGCATACTGGAAACCGGCAATATCCGCCGGCTATCCAGCACGATCGCGTGAATCACCTCGGCAATCGCCAGTCCCACGGCAAAACCGGCGCCGCCCTTTTTCTTGATTACATCGGCGCCCGATGTTTTGGTTCGGGCAAAGATCTGGCCGGCTATCTGCGTAGTCCATGCTGGGTGTTTTTCCAAGGGCAGTCCGGCCACCGTCGCCCCGGACCAGATGGGCACCA
Source organism: Thermoguttaceae bacterium (assembly GCA_050011795.1). GTDB lineage: Bacteria > Planctomycetota > Planctomycetia > Pirellulales > Thermoguttaceae > JBEKIK01. The sequence goes on from JBEKIK010000156.1 coordinate 2,732, forward strand.
TGCTGTCGCCGTGTTCGCCCAGGATCAAGGCCGATACCTGCGTAGGGGGCGCCGATAGTTTCGCGGCAATCAGGCTGCGCAGCCGGATCGTATCCAAGAGCGTGCCCAGCCCGATCACCTTTCCGGGCGGCAACCCCAGGCGCTTGGCCGCCGCGAAAGTGAGAATATCGACCGGATTGGATACCACGAGAATCAGGGCATCCTTGCTAAGCCCCGCTTTTTGCAGATCGTCGAGAATGCCGTTGAACAAAGCCACGTTGCGGTTGATCAAATCCAACCGGCTTTCGTCGGGCTTGCGGCGCAGTCCGGCCGTGATGCAAATGCAATCGCTATCGGCAATCTGTTCGTAGCCGCCGGCATGAATTACCTGGTCGGCCGTGACCGACGAACCGTGCATCAGATCGAGCGCCTGTCCTTCGGACAACTCGGCGTTTACGTCCAACAGGGCGATTTCCCGGACAAGCTTGCCGGTCTGCAAGGCAAACGCCGCACACGAGCCGACCAATCCTCCGCCGCCGATAATGCTGATTTTCATGGGATTAAATAGGGATTAGTAATATAAAATTTGAATACGCCCAATAATAAACGGATTATTTTAAAATTCAAGCCCATGGGTTGCAACCCATGGGCTTTATATAATATATGAACTCATTTCTCATCGCCGGCTTAACGTTGCCATCACCTTGTCGGTGACAGCCTGAATCAGGGCTTCTTGTTCGGCGGTGGCGGTTGCCGCGAGTGCCGGAGAAGATGGAGAATCGCCGGCAGGTTCCCCCGATGATGCTTTTTTTCCGTCGAACGAAGGCGGTTGGAATAATTTTGGGGCCACGCCGGTGTCTTTCCAGCTTTCGCGGAACACGTCGTTGGCGCAGATGTCACAGTTCTTCATTTCCATGCGCGGATCGGCAAAGCCCCACTTGCCTTTCAGCTCCAAAAGGGCCTTGGCCTCCGGCTCGGTAAAGTAATTGATGTTGCCCAAACTCCGGGCGAGCATCAACATGCGGCAGTAGGCGTCGAGTATCTCCGTCCACCAATAGGCCTTTTCCACCGTCTCGCCGAAACTGACCGTGCCGTGATTGGCCAAAATAATGACGTTCGTCTTGTGCACGAACGGCAGAATCGTGTCGGCAAAGTCCTTGCCGCCGGGAATTTCGTACTTGGTTATCGGCACGTCGCCTAAAAATATTTCCACTTCCGGCAATACGCACTGCGGCACAGGCTCCCGGGCAATGCCGAACGCCGTGGCGTGCGGCGGATGGCAGTGCACGACCGACTTTATCTCCGGCCGCTCTTTCATGATCGCCAGGTGCAGCATGATCTCGCTGGTCCGTTTACGCTTGCCCGAGATCTGCTTGCCATCCATGTCTACGATGCACAAATCGTCGGGTTTCATATAACCCTTGCAGATCATCGTGGGCGTGCAGAGCACCTGGTTTTCGGCAATTCGGTAAGAGATATTGCCGTCGTTGGCGGCCGCAAAGCCCTTTTTATAGAGCCGGTCGCCGATGTCGCAGATTTCTTGTTTGATCTTTTGCAGGTTTAACATGGTTTCCTCGGTTTTCAGTTCTCAGTTTACAGTTTACAGTATTCGGCAAATAAACTGTAAACTGTGAACTGTAAACTTATTCGGGCAATTTGTAATCCAAAGTATCGAGTATGGCCGCGTTGTATGCGTCCAAGGGGATAATATTGGGATGAAAGGGCACGGCGGCCTCGCGGCCTTCGCTCACCCCGATGCGGCAGCCCAGGCCGGCTCCCAATTCGTCCAATACCACAATATCGTCTAATCTCTCCTCGAAACGCCCGGCCAGATTATCCCAACTCAAAGGCGTCGCCAGTTTGAACTGCTTGCCGGCCAGACTCGGGTGCCGGCGATTAAGCGTGACCGTGCCTATAACATCCGCAATTCGCATGTCTTCCTCGCAATAAACCATAAAGCCGCGACCGTTGGTTGCGGTAAAAGATATATAGTGTTGCTGTTTTATTCCGCAAGCGCGACCACTGGTCGCGGCTTTACACATAAACTGGTGCGTTTCACGCACCCTACATTAATCGTTTTCTAAAAACCTCCGGGCAGGGGCAGACGCCGCCGCGGAAAAATTCTCCGGCCATCCGGGACAATTTGAACAAACCGACGCTTTGCGGATCGACGACCAACAAATTCGCACCGACCGCGCTTAGATCGGCTTCCAGGCGGCTATCGTTGCTCCCCAACACCGCCCGCACGCCCGCAAGCCGGTTGGCCAAACATATCGCGGCGGCAGTGTGCGGAGTTAACAGCAATCCCAGCGTGTCGCTTTTGGCCAGTTCGGCGGCCAGTTGATCCGTTGCGGCCAATATGCAGTCGGTCTTGTGACATTGGACCTGAATGCCTTCGCTCCGCAACGAACTCGCCAGGAGCTTTGGATCCAGTTTGGTTCGGGCGGCGACAACCACCGATCTCAGCGGCGCGACGGAGGTGTTTTTTGCCGGCAAAGCGCGGGATAGTTCGATGTTTCGTTGCCGCAATGCGTCGCGCACCGCGGGGGTAACCACCGCTTGGTGACCGACCACCACTTGACGGATTCCGCTAAGCCTATCTCCGATTTCCTCCATCGTCACCAACCGCGTGGATATCACCAGTTCGCCGTTGCCCGGCGTCGAGGTTTGAGCGGCTGCACGGGTGGCACGGTTGGCTTGCCCAACCGTGTTTCCTTCACTGCTGGACAAGCCAGCAGTGACACCCTCACGCTTCAACTCCGCGAG
>JBEKIK010000157.1:0-5456 GCA_050011795.1 Thermoguttaceae bacterium
TAAAGTGGTGGGAACCGGGCAGATTTCCGAATCGGTCGAAACCGACCGTTGGCTGATGTTCCGCGGCAATCCGCAGCGCAATGCGATCACCACCGGCGGCGCTCCGTTTTTGAGACTGTGCTGGCAGGCGCCGGCGACCGACGATCCCTTGGTTGAAGAGGTTATGCCGCAGATCCGCCAAGGCAACCTGGAACAAGGCCTGGCCGTGCTGCCCGGCTTGCATCCTTTGGCGGTCGACGACGTGATATTAATACGCACTTATAAAAATTTACAGGCCCTGGATTTTACCAGCGGCAAGCGGTTGTGGGAAGTTCCCGCGGATGATTCGCAGGAAAACTCCACGGCCGCCGGCGATAACGATTCGAATGTGCAAGCGTCTTTAACGGCCGCCTTGCTGAGCCATCGCGCATTGAACGACGCCACCTTCGGCACGTTAAGCAGCGACGGCCGGCTGGTTTTTGCCGTTGAAGACCCGGAACCGGCGCAGGGTATGCAGTCCGTGCGCCGGGTAATCAATTACAATAACCCCGTTGTAGCCAAGGTTTCCAATCGGCTTGCGGCTTACGACATCCGCACCGGCAAACTCAAATGGCAGGTGGGAGGCGACGCCGACGACTTCGCGGTCCGCTTGGCGGAGACCTTTTTCCTTGGTCCGCCGCTGCCCTTGATGGGGCAATTGTACGTGCTGGCGGAAATGAAGGGTGAAATCCGCCTCTTGGCCTTGGACGCCGCCAATGGAAATCTATCCTGGTCGCAGCAATTATTGGCCGTGATGGATCAGAACATCCAACAAAATCCGCCCGTAAGGCGAACCTCCGGCATTTCGCCCTCGTACGCCGAAGGGATTTTGGTCTGCCCCACTTCCACCGGGGCCGTGGTGGCCGTGGAATTGGCCACCCGCTCGCTGTTATGGGGCTATCGCTACGGGCGGCATGATAACCAGGCCGAACATCTGGAGCGGATGCTTATCCCCGCTTACGGAGACGCGGAATTGTTGACCAGTCATGCAAACGATGCCGGCGTTTGCATAGCCGACGGACTAGTGCTGGTCACGCCAATCGACTCGGACTCGGTGCACTGCCTGAACCTCAGCGACGGCGAACTACGCTGGAAATACAAGTGTCAAGACGATATGTATTTGGCATGTGTGCAACAAGGCAAAGTGGTTTTGGCGGGGCGGCATCAGGTGCGGGCGATCCGCCTGGCCGACGGGAAACCCGACTGGGGCGGCCGGGTAATTTCCCTTCCTGAAGGCGTCATGCCCAGCGGCCGCGGTTTTTTCAATGGCAATCGCTATTTCCTGCCCCTGGATTCAGCCGAAGTGGCCGCGATCGACTTGGCGCAAGGCAAAATAATTCACCTTTCCAAGTCCCGCAAGGGCTTCCTGCCCGGCAACCTGATCTGCTACAAAGGCCGCGTGATTTCGCAAGGTTATGAGGGCGTGGACGTTTTTTATCAAATCGACGCGGCGGCGGCTGAAATCCAACGGCGCTTGGCTGCCGATCCGGCCGACTGCGATGCACTGTGTTTGCAGGGCGAAATCTTCCTCGATGCCGACGAACGCCAACAAGCAATCGATTGTTTCCGCCGCGCGTATGCCGCCGATCCCGATCCCCGCGCCCGCGAATTGTTGCGCGACGCATTGCTGGAAGGATTGCAGCAGGAGTTTGCGGCTTATCGCGGGCAAACCGCCGAAATCGAACGACTTCTGGATGATCCCTCGCAGCAGGCGGCCTATCTTCGGTTTATGGCCGTGGGATTGCACCGGTCCGGCGATTTGCCAGCCGCCTTCGAGCACTGCCAAAGGTTAATGGATCTGGAAACCGACGCCCTGCCTTTGGAAACGGCGGGCAAGTCGTTATCGGTCCGCCGCGATCGCTGGATTCAGGCCCTATTGGCGTCTATTGTCCTGGAGGCCAAGGGGGAAACGGCGGAAAAAATCGACGCCGCGATTCAGGCCCGACTCCAGTCGGCCGCGGCCCCGGGTTCGATCGAAGCCCTACAGCGGTTTCTTGCTTATTTCGGCAACCAGCCCATCGCAGGCCGTGCCCGGGAGGTATTAGTCCGCAAACTTATGCAGGACCGCCGCATGTTGGAAGCCGAAATAGCGCTTTGGGAAAGTTTCCCTCCCTCGGATCCGGCCACCAATGCCCCAGCCCTGGCTGAACTTGCCGGGATGTTGCGCGAAGCGGGGCAAGAGGAATCGGCCGCTTCCACGTACAATTGGCTCCGCCGGCGGTTCGGCAACGCGGCCTGCCGCGAGGGTAAGACGGCCGAACAGATCATCAATGATCTGCCGGCGGACGATGCCGTACGTGAATTGCTGGAGCGCAAAGACCCCTGGCCCATGGGAGACGTGGAAAATGCCGCCAAAGACACAAAAAACGCCGCATTAAACAATTTCGGGCGTGTGCCCGTGGAATTCAAGGGACTACCCGGACCGTACTTTGAAAACGTCAACCTCACGTTCGATCAAAACAGGCACGTGCTCTCGGCCTCGGATGGATTGGGCAACGATCTGTGGAAAATCGTTTTAGATGAAGATCGCCAACAGCGCCGGCAATATTATGCGTATAATCCCGGGATCGCACACGCCCGGGCTATGGGACACTTGTTGCTGTTCTCGGCCGGGGGCAACTTGTTCGCCATCGATACCCTCCGGGCCGGAGGAAAAAATCCGCCTAAAATCCTGTGGTCTTCCGACATTGCTGAAGCGTCCGGCAACCCGCCGGTCATGCGGCCGATTTTCCCGCAGGGGCTTTTTGCGGGTGTCGTGCAAATGTACATGACGTACAATCAAAGCAACGATCTGGAGGCGGCCGCCGACCGATATATTTGCCTGCAGCGTTCGCGGAGCTTGTACGCGCTGGATCCGCTTACCGGGGCAACGCTTTGGGTGCGTCATGACATACCACAGGGCTGCGTCGCTTTCGGCGACGGCGAATATGTATTCGTGCTTCCGCCCGATAAGCCCGAGGCCCTTGTGCTGCGGGCGCTGGACGGCGAACCGGCGGGCACAAGAAAAATTTCCCGCAGGGAAATAAACGTGGGGAACTCCAGCGGGCAGATTGTCAAGAGCTATGCTCCCCTGGGCGACTCTTGCCTCATCACCTTGGGCCGGAACCTGCTCTTTTGGCGGTTGGAACAAAATCGCCGCATTTTGGAACTGTTCGATCCCTGGACCCAGGAACCCGTCTGGCCGCGCCAGGAGTTCTCATTTCATGCACAATATTCAATCCTGGGGAACGAACTCATCGGCGTTTTGGAACCTGATGGGAAATTCGTTCTGCTGAATCTGGCCGACGGCCGCACGGTCGCCGAAATAAATCTGAAACCCGAGCCGTATCTGGGCGAGATAACGCTGATCGCATACGAGGATCGATTCCTGCTGTTGACCTCCGATTCGTATCAGGATCCCAACGCTCCCCAGTTGCGTCCTTTGCAGCCGTTCGGCATTCCATCGAAACTGATTTCAAAGGGTCGTTTATACGCCATCGACAGGAGCGGTAAACTTCTCTGGCCGGAGCCGGTCGTGATCGAGAATCAGCAGCTTTTGACCGGCCAACACCAGGCTCTGCCCATACTTTTGTTTTCGCGGAGATTCTCGCAAAGACAAAATTCATCCGGCCGCAATCTATCCTTACTGGCTATCGATAAACGAAGCGGCCGGACGGTTTATAATTCCGATTCATCCAAACCGATCGGTTTTTTCAACATCGTGGGGAATGCGGAGAAAAAAACCGTCAATCTAATGATGCAATATCAAACCATCACGTTGACGTTTACCGACAATCCGCCGCGGCCGCCCGACAAACAGGCCCAGGCCAAAAATGCCAAGCAGCCCCGGGTGAATACATCCCGAGCCTTGTTAAAGTCGCTGGAAAAGACAATGGGCCAGATGTTCGGCCTGCCCGCGGAGGATTCGCTCGATGAAGAGGAACCGTAACCGTTTATGAAAAATGTATATCTGAGTCTGTTGATTGTGCCGTCGCTCATCGCGTTTTGGCCGGCGATGGGGGCGGCGGCCGTGAAAAACGCCGACGTGGATCGCGCCGTCAATCGCGGATTGGAATGGCTGGCCGCACATCAGACGCGGTTGGGCAGTTGGTCGGCCAATAACGATCGTTATCCGACTTCCATGACCGCCCTGTCGGGCATCGCCTTGTTGTGCGAAGGCTCCACGACCACGCAAGGCAAATATGCCGCGAACATCCGCCGAAGCGTGGATTATCTTGTCAGCCGCAGCCGCAAAAACGGACTGATCGGCGATCCCCTGCGCGACGACCGTTATACCTACGGGCACGGTTTTTCCATGCTCTTCCTTTCGCAAGTGCTGGGCGAGGAAGAAGACGTCGAACGCCGCGCACAACTGGTCGACGTTTTGACCCGGGCGGTGGTCTTCACGGGCGAGGCCCAAACCGAACCCGGCGGCTGGGGGTACGTCAGCGCAAAGGACGGCGGCGTCGACGAAGGCTCGACCACTATCACGCAAATTCAAGGCCTTCGCGGCTGCCGGAACGCCGGCATACCCGTCCCCAAGGAAATTATCGATAAAGCCGTAAAATACATCAAAAACTGCACCGGCCCCGACGGCGGCGTACAATATAATTCAAAGGGCGGCGGCGGCGGACGTCCGGCCATCACCGCGGCGGCCGTGGCCTGCCTGTTCAACGCCGGAGAGTATGACAGCCAATATGTCCCCAAACTATTGGAGTATTGCCACCGTCAACTAGACAACATTTCAAACCAGGGATTCGGACATTGGCACTATGCACACTATTATTATTCCCAAGTGCTTTACCGCGAGGGCCACGAAATCTGGGAATCATATCGCGATAAAATTTTCGAGCGGATCGTTCAAGACGCCGGCGCGGACGGCTCCTGGAGCCAGGGTTACATCGGCCCCGTCTTTACCACCGCCGTCAATCTCACCATCCTGCAGCTCCCCAAAGGCGCCCTGCCGATTTATCAACGCTGATTGCTGCTTTGCATCAGCCGTCCCTAAAGGGGCTAAATGAAGGGGGATTTGGAATTCTCCTCATCCCAGGCGTAAAACGCCTGGGCTAGAGAAAAGATATCTGAAAAGACAATAAACCCTTAGTGAGAGACACATGACCCAGCAACATCTGAATTCACTGGATAATACAGCCATCGAACGGCTTGGCTCGGCTCGACAAAAGATCATGGACCAATTGGCCCAGGTCATCGTCGGCCAGACCGACGTGATCGAAGAACTGTTGATTTCGCTTTTCTGCCGGGGACATTGCCTTTTGGAAGGCGTGCCCGGGCTGGCCAAAACGCTGATGATAAGCACCCTGGCGCGGACGCTGAACCTGAGTTTCAGCCGCATCCAGTTTACGCCCGATCTGATGCCGGCCGACATCACCGGAACCGACGTGATCGAGGAAAACCGATCCACGGGTGCTCGGGAATTCCGTTTTTTGGAAGGGCCGCTG
>JBEKIK010000158.1:0-5445 GCA_050011795.1 Thermoguttaceae bacterium
TGTTCAGAACGATGGAAACGGCGAGCACGAAAGCGCCCAACACCCAAGGCCGTTCGTACCAATGCAGGCTTTCGTCTTTTGCCACGTGTGGCGTGAGGGAATAGACAAGGCCCTTGAGGTCGTCGTCTTTTTTGTCGCGTTGTGTGGCAATGGAGACCACGATAGTAACCACCAAGCAAACTGTAAAGGCGATGATGGCCGTCCAGAAGTTCAGTGCCATTTCTTTGGGGTATTCGTGCAACTTGATTCCCAACCAACCGCCTTTCCATAGAGTTGTTGCGCCTACAGGTGCCGTAAGGCCGAAGTGTAACAGGGCCATGACAGTTCCAGTTACCAATCCGATAAATGCGCCTTTAGCGGTGGCACGTTTCCAGAACATACCTAGCGCCAGTGTGGCAAAAAGAGGCGCGTTGACAAAGGAAAATATCAGTTGCAGGAAGTTCATAATGTTGTTGAACTTGGCCGCTACTAATGCCGCGCCCATGCTTAATGCGGTGCCGCCGATGGTTGACATTCGCCCCATCCAGAGATAGTGGTTGTCGGACTTGTTCGGTGCGATGTAGCCTTGATAAATATCGTAAGTCCAGACGGTGTTGAAGGCAGTCACGTTTCCTGCCATGCCGGACATAAAGGAGGCGATCAAGGCGGTGATACCCAAGCCCAGCACGCCTTCGGGCAAGTAGTGAACCAGCATGTAAGGAATGGTTTGATTGTAATTGATATCGCCATTTGTATCGAGGGGAAGATGGAAATCGCCGCTCAATCCGGCTTGAGTATTGAGCGCTATTGCGATCATGCCAGGCAAAATCACTAATATAGGGATGAACATTTTGGGAATGGCGCCGATCAAAGGGGTGCGGCGAGCGGCCGACATGGAGTTGGCGGCCATTGCCCGTTGCACAACTAAAAAGTTGGTGCACCAGTAACCAAAAGAAAGCACGAATCCCAGTCCCATCACAAGGCCGATCCAATCCACGCCCATCGGGTTCTCGGTTACATTTCCCGTGTGTGCCCAAGCTCTATACCAAGTGTCGATAGGAAAACCGTGATTAGTAGCCACCGTATGCAGGCGTTCTTTCATTCCGACCCATCCGCCGACGTCTTTCAAACATAAAAATACCAGGGGCACGAATCCCGCGACGATGAGGAAAAATTGCAACACTTCGTTGTAGATCGCCGAGGTCAAACCGCCCAGGTAGGTATACATCAATACGAAAAGAGCGGACATCAAGATGCTTAAATTAAAATTCCAGCCCAGCATCGTTTCCATTAAAAGCGCCATGGCATACATCGACGCTCCAGAGGCGAAGATGGTCATGATGGCGAATGCAAAGGCGTTAAAGCCGCGGGTTTTTTCGTCAAAGCGAAGATTCAGGTATTCAGGCACGGACCGCGCCCGGGAACCGTAGTAAAATGGCATCATAAACAAGCCTAGGAAAACCATTGCCGGAATAGCACCTAGCCAGTAAAAATGACAGGTGAGAATTCCGTACTGAGCGCCTGATGCCGCCATGCCCATCACTTCCAACGCGCCTAAGTTCGTGGAAATGAAGGCCAGGCCGGTAATCCAAGCCGGAATCGAGCGGCCGGAAGTAAGAAAGTCACTGCTGCTGCGCATGAAGCGTTTCAAGGCCCAGCCGATTCCCAACACAAAAACCAAGTACACGATCAAAATCGTATAATCGATCGATCCCAGGTGGGTTTTGAGTTCGGTTGCCGTCGTATTTCCAAGATTTCCCTCGTTGGTAACGGCAAATATGGCCCCCAGGTAAGATGAAAGTTGGGCTAAAGGCATGGAGACGTCCTTCGCACTAAAAGGAATTAAAGGCAAGGAATTAAAGGTTCCCGAGGCGCGGTCCGCTCCGCGCCGGAAATTATTCACGCATTTTATATTCCGGAGAAAGCAACTTACAAGCGGCTAATATAGACTAAATACTGGAATTTTGCACTGTAGTAATCGCTAAAAGAATGCGCGTGACCCGAAGGAGGGGGCCGGGGCGGAGGACCGCGAATACAAAGATTCAGCAGGTTCCCACAAGGCATATGTCACCCAATGAAGCAAGTTCAGAAAATGACAATTCATAAGGGTTATCGAACGGAAATAAGGCTGATCTTCCCAATGTAATTTTGACCGGCCTTACTGGTAATAAACCAGATTATTAATGGAACCAACAATCTTTACACAAAACGCACGCGCCGCTTATCGGTTATCATTTTTTCGGACCCGGGCCATATCCGGTGTGGAAATGCCGGGGCGACACGCCCCGGCTCTGACTTTTTCCACGGTATTCTTTTTCTAACTCTCAATAAACCTCGGCTGTTAATTATGCGGAGATCCGCTATAACCATGTTGTTGCGCACCGGCAATAATTTCAAACGACCTTTCCTGATCCGCACTGTATGACTACGGCCATTGAAATCCAACCCGCCGGACCGATACAAGGCTCGATTCGACCGCCGGGCTCGAAGAGTCTAACCAACCGGGCGTTGGTTTGCGCGGCCTTGGCCCGGGGCAAATCGATGCTTTCCGGCGCCCTGGACAGCGAAGACACCCGGGTGATGATCGAGGCCCTGCGCCGGTTGGGGATTGCGATTGAGCATGACGTAAAGGCCAAAACCATGCGGATTTCCGGGTGCAATGGCCGGCCGCCGGCTACCGAAGCCAATCTGTTCGCGGCCAACAGCGGCACTACAATACGGTTTTTAACGGCAATGACGGCCTTGGGGCGGGGCCGATTCCGCCTGGACGGCACGCCGCGGATGCGCCAACGGCCCATTCAGGACCTGTTGGACGCCTTGGAGCAACTTGGGGCAAAGGCTTATTCGGAACCTCGATCCGGGTGCCCGCCGGTGGTGGTCCAGGCCTCGGGACTGCGAGGCGGGCGGGCGGAGATAGCGGGCAATGTCTCCAGCCAGTTCCTTAGCGGACTTTTAATGGCCGCCGCGTATGCCGACAATCCGGTGGAATTGGCGCTAAGCGGGCGCCTGGTTTCGCAACCCTATGTGGCCATGACCGCGGCCGTGATGGCGGCCTTTGGCGTACTGGTCCAGACCAAGCCCGGCGGGTTTATCGTGCCGGCCGGCCAGGGATATCACGGGCGGGATTATGAGATCGAGCCGGATGCCTCGGCGGCCGGTTACTTTTTTGCCGCCTCTGCGATTACCGGCGGAAAAATCACGGTCGAAGGGCTTTCGCGCCGGAGTCTGCAAGGCGACCTGGCCTTTTGCGATTGCCTGGAAAAAATGGGTTGCACCGTGGAATACGGCGAGAATGCGATTACCCTGATCGGGCGAAAACTTCGCGGAATTGACCTCGATATGAACGCCATCAGCGATACGGTGCAGACCTTGGCGGCGGCGGCCCTGTTCGCCGACGGGCCCACGACCATCAGCGGAGCGGCCCACATCCGGCACAAGGAAACCGACCGCATCCACGCGCTGGCGACTGAGTTGAGGAAAATCGGCGCCGGCGTGGAAGAGCGCCCCGATGGGCTGCGGATAATTCCCGGTCCGCTCCACGGGGCAAGGATCGAGACCTACAACGACCACCGCATGGCAATGAGCATGGCACTTGTGGGTCTGGCCGTGCCCGGCATTGTCATCCTGGATCCGGAGTGTACGGCCAAAACGTATCCGGATTTTTTTGCCGACCTTACGCGAATAAGTCAGAAAGCAGAACGCAGAACTCAGAAGGATGAACGCAAAAAACTGTAAACTGTGAACCGTGAACTGTAAACAGATTGGAAAATATTAGCGCGGATGAGGGGTGCGCGAGTGTATCTTTTGTTGGGAAACAGCCGCCAATAGCTCTTCGGCCCGCCGCAGTATGGATTTTTTACTCTCGCCGCAATCGGAACGCATGGACGGATCGGCGGCGATCAACAGCCCCTGGCAATGCTGACAGACTACTCTTCTTCCCAAATATTCCACCCTGATTTGCAGACTGCGACCGCAAGTCGGGCATTCTTGGACGAAATAGGTGGGGTTGGACATCGGGGAACCTCCTATAATTAGACGGAGCCTTCCATCGACGCCAATTATCATTTTGCATTACTTTTTGTCAACGACAATTTGATTTGACGCCCGTTTCTGGGTTTTATATTATCTAATGGGGGGATCTGGGTAATATGCGCAAACATCAATTGCGAGGTCCTGCTGTAAATATCACGAAACCACAAGCGGTTTTTTTTATTGTGAAACCCGCAAGCGGTTTATTTGAAGTTTTCAGGGATTGACGCGATAGGAATTCAGCCAATCTTCAATTTGCCTGGCTATATCCGATCGCCCCTGCGCTTGGGCAAGTTCCAGGGCCTTTTTGGCGGCGGCAACGGCATCGGAGGATTGTCGCATTTTGGCATAGGTCATCGCCAAATTGAAATAGATATCGGCGAAATCCGGTTTTAACGCCAAGGCCTGCCGGTATTGTTCGAGTGCCTGTTGATATTGCCCCAATCTTCTATAACCGTTGCCCAAGTTGTTGATGGCCTCGCAATAATCAGGCTTAAGCCTTATGGCCTGCCGGTACTGTTCGATGGCCTCCCCGGTCCGGTCTGTGTGGACCAGTGCCACACCCAGGTTGCAGTGAGCCTCGGGATAATCGGGTTTGAGTCGCAGCGCTTGCCGGAAATATTCGATCGCCTCCGGATGCCGACCCGTTCGGATCAATGCGACGCCCAGGCCGTTGTAGGCCTCGGGGTAATCGGATTTAAGTTGCTGCGCCTGCCGGAAATAATCCATCGCCTCCGGCAGTCGGCCCAAATTGAGCATTACGTTACCCAGGTTGTTGTAGGCCTCGGAGTAGTTAGGCATGAGCCGTATGGCCTGTTCGTAATGTTTGATTGCCTCATGGTGCCGACCTGTAAGGACCAGTGCAAAACCCAGGTTGTTGTGGGCCTCGGCATAGTCGGGCTTCTGCCGAATGGCCCGCTCGAAATACTCGATTGCCTCCTGAGGCCGATCACTTCTGATTAATGCGTTGCCCAGGTTGTTGTCGGCTTCGGGATAATCAGGCATGAGTTGCAGGGCCTGCCGGTAATGATCGATTGCATCTTTGAGTCGGCTGGCATCGGCCAAGGCAATACCCAAATTGTTGTGGGCCATCCAGCAGGCCGGATTTTTTTCCAGCGTTGCCCGATACAGCGTCATGGCATTGCGATAAAGCCCGCTTTGCTGCCAGGTCAGAAGCAGGAGAGTTCCCGCCGCCGGTACGGCAATGGCAATTGCCGCCCAGCGCGCCGCTGCCCGCACGCGCTGATGCCATGTGCCCAAGCCAGCCGCCGCCAGCGCAATCACGCCGATAACGGCGATGTGCTGATAATGGTCGGCCACCAGCGAATGTTTCATGAAACCCACGTCCATAAAACCCATTACCGGCGCCAGGGCCGCGCAGAAAAATCCCCAGGCGAACAAGAAGGGCCGACTCCAGCCGTTTCTATACCGCCACAA
>JBEKIK010000159.1:0-5408 GCA_050011795.1 Thermoguttaceae bacterium
CCGCCACCTTTGGGGGTCGAGGAGGCGTGCAGCGGAATTAAAATGTTGATGTTGTTTTTCACCCTCTGCGTCGGCGCCGCATTTATCATGCGTAAGCCGGTATGGGAACGGGTGTTAATTGTCGTCAGCGCCCCCCCGATTGCCGTGCTTGCCAACGTTTTTCGCATTACCCTTACGGCGATACTTTTTGAAATGGCTCATCAATGGCCTTCGGTCGTCAGCAGGGCATTTGCAGACAGAGTATTTCATGATTTTGCCGGTCTGCTGATGATGCCGGTGGCACTGTTGATTTTATTGGGCGAGATGACCCTGATTTCTAAGTTAATGGTGCAACCCGTGAAGGATCGGACCCTAGTGGTACGGGAGACTTCACGCGGGTTGCTGGGGATGGGAATGAAAACAGAGAAGGAAAAACGCGACGGGTCCTAGGAGGAGACCCGGAAACCGTACAAGACGAAGCCCCATATCGGGCAGGTGGGCATGAAAGCCAATAAAATTGAAATAAAGAGAACCAATTATAACCTAACCGCGTATGTTTGAACTACTTGCCCGTCTAGTTAAAGCACGGACAACTGGTGAACCTCAAACTGGAGAAGAGATTTATGTCGATTGATGAAAGGCCACTATTGTCTGAGGATCAAAGCAACATCCAAGGCTTGGCCCTAACTCAGGCAAGCACGCTTTCGCAACCTACCGGATTGTCGGCGCGGCTTACCCAAGATGTCGCGATTCAACCCAGTGCCGCCAGCGACTTGGCAACTTATTTACATGCCTTCCGGCGCAATTGGCTGTTGGCTACGGCATTGGGGGTGTGTTTTAGCGCCGCTGCGGGTCTGTCCATCTGGTTTGGGATGGGGGCTTGGTACACGGCCTCGGCATATATACACATAGCGTATCAAAAAGAATCCATGGTGTTCACCAACGAAGATAGGCCGGCTGAAACCGAGTATGAACTCTTCAAAAACACGCAAATGCAATATCTTCAAAACAACTTTGTGTTGTCCGCCGCCCTTAATAAACCGGAGGACAATCCGATTTCCCGCCTGCCGATCCTCAAGAGCCAAAAAGATCCCGTTGGGTGGTTAAAGAGCAAACTCTCCGTGTCATTCCCACTCAAGGGAGAGGTCATGGAAGTCAAGTTGACCACTTACAATGCAGAAGAAGCGAGAAATATTGTTGCCGCGGTCGTAGACGCTTACAAGTCCGAAGTTGTCGACGTTGAAATGGACAAACGCCGCCAGCGTGTAAACGAACTCGATCAACTTTATACCAATAAGGACCTGGAAGTCCGCAACAGGCGCAACGATCTTAAACAATTGGCCGAACAATTGGGAACGGCCGAAATGGAAAACCTCAATCTAAAACAAAAGCTCACCCTGGAGGAACTGGCTACCTATCGGCAGGAATTGGCACGCAGCGAGTTCGAGGTTGGACGGCTGCGAGGCGAACTGGCTTCGCGTCAAGCGGAACTCAAATCCGTGCAAAGCGCCGATGTTTCGGACGTCGAGTGTCAATTGTATGCCCAGGGCGATCCGGTTTTGAGGGATTTAATGCAGGAAATCATGTGGCGGCAGCAGGATGCGGAAAACGCCTCTGGCGTGGTGAAAGAAAGCGCCTTGAAAGGCAACGCTAAAAAGTCCAATCGATTCCTCGATCCATACCAAATCCAATTAGAGCGGTTTGAAAATAAATACAAGGATCGCATAACGGAAATCAAGGAGGAAATTAAGCACAAGCGGCAAACCGACGTGGAAAAGGAAATCAAGCGAGTTGAAGCGGAAATTGATATTGCCAACAAGCAGCAGAGGAACAGCGAGGAAGACGTGCAACGGCTGAAAAAACTAGCCGAGCAATTTGGCAGTTCGTCGGTCGACGTGGAAATGTTGCGGGCCGACATACTCGTCAAGGAAAAGTCTCTGGACATCATCGCCAGCGAACGCGACAAACTGAAGGTGGAATTGCGTTCCCCCCAGCGGATAACTATACAGGGAAAGCCAGCCGTCCCAGTGGAGTCCTCCAATTTAAACTTGCGCTGGGCCATGACAATAATTGCTTCGCTGTTGGGCTTGTGTTTGCCCGTGGTAGCAATCACCTTTTTGGATACCCGCCACCAACGCATAAATACATCCACGGACGTCAGGGAACGCCTTGGACTTCAGGTCATCGGGTCCATGCCCGTCATTCCCACTCGGGTGCTTCGCCAACTGGGTTCGCCTTCGAAACGGAATCAACTTTGGCAATTGCGCCTTACCGAATCGGTGGATGGGATCACGGCCAGGTTGTTGCGCCGCGCCGAGTTGGAACAGCGGCGAGTGGTGATGGTTACCAGCGCCGTAAGCGGTGAAGGCAAAACCACCCTGGCCGCACAATTGGCCATGAGCCTGGCCCGGGCGGGCCGCCGCACCGTGCTGGTGGATTTCGATTTGCGTCAACCCTCATTTGACGACGCCTTCGGCCTTCAGCGTTCTCCGGGAGTAAGCGAGATTCTGCGAAATGAGAGCGATCTGGCCCGCGCCATCCAACATACGCAAACCGGCAACTTGTCGGTAATCACGGCCGGCCGCTGGAATCGCATGGCCTTGTCGGCCTTGGCCAACGGAGGGGCCGACTCGTTATTCAAGGAATTGCGCGACGAATATGAATTCGTGGTGGTCGATACCAGCCCGATCCTGCCTATTGCCGACGCCAGGTTCGTCAGCCAATACGTGGATTCCGTGGTGCTTTGCGTATTCCGCGACATCAGCGAAGCCCCGAGAATCCGGGCGGCTTGTGAGATTTTAGAGGCCTTCGGCGTGCAATGCATCGAAGCGGCGGTCGCCGGAGCAAGCGAAAAAGACAGTAGCCGGTCTGGATACTATCATTCCAGCGTTTCGGCATAATATTTGTTTGTTGAATGATTTCCCAACCAGACTCATAAGAGGAAAAACGAATCATGCGAGGAAATATCACAATTAGAATATTAGTCGCCGCCGCCATTATCGCAGTGACATATCTTGGCATGTATATAGTAGCCTGGGGCATCCAAGTGCCCGAAGTTGTTCTGCCGTCTTGGAACGTTAAAGATTTGCCCAAGCAATTAGGCGAGTGGAAGGGCGAGGACGTTAAATTGGATGAACGGCTATTCCAAGCAACAGACGCCACCTCGATTGCGGAACGCCAATATCGCAATGAATCGGGAATGGTAATTTCCATCCATTTGGCCGTATTTAAAGATCCTAATAAAGGTATCTGGCACAACCCTGTAAGCTGCTATGACTCCGCCGGTTGGGTTCCTGTCGAAATAACCAGAGTGCCAATATCCGAAACTCGCGAGAAAAGCGACGATATAGCCCTTTCTACATGGGAAAAAAGCGGAGAAAGGACTATTGTGGGGTATTGGTATCAACTTGGCGAACATCGGCTTTACGGCCGCTGGGACTTAGGCTTTAACGTGCGTTGGCAAATGAGAGGCCGGAAAACGTGGCCCGCTCTTATAAAAATCTTACTTTCCACCGGGGCCGGTTCGAAACCGGAAAATACCAAAATCCAATTGCTTAAATTCGCGGATCTGGTTCATCAATGGATTAATCAACCTCGGCATCAAAGCAAAGATGAGTCTGCCGCCGCCGTACCTGCTACTTCCAACAAATAACGTCGGTGTAGTGAAAGTAAGCAAAAACAATTCAAGCCAGAGCAGTTGCGGGTTTCGATTACATTCTCAAATTCCGGGCAAAAAGAGGCCCGGCCTTTAAGCAGCATAGTGATTATATCGGTTTTAGGGATAATAATGATCAGCCGCCCTTAGTAGAGATCGAAATGTTCCCCTTAAGTGAGGGGCGACATTCACATAAGGCGCCAAAATCCATTAAAACCAATTTAAGACACGGTTGTAAAACTTATAATAAAAAAAGGTTCATAAAGGGCCTTTTCCCGTTGTGCCCGGTCGTCCGCTTTATCAGCGCCGACGGCAACCGACACCTAAATGGTGTTTTTTTAGAACATGGATGTCACCCACAGGAACGGAGTGCGCGCTGAAATGAATAATTTGCACTCTAATAAATAATAAAAACACTAGTGCAGCGTCACAGCATGATTTTGGGATTGCTAATATGGAAACGCCTGCAATTATGCGACGCATTTTGAAACAATAATCCCAATTTTATGGGTTGACAATGCACTAGAGTGTCATCAGTAATCCATAGCCTAAGAACATCTACGCTTTTCGGGTAATGACGAATCCTGCTGGAGTTGATTGCCTATTGGAAAAGTATTGATCGCTATGCCCGTGCTGACGCCGCTCGGTTTGTGCAGTTCAGGGGGAGTTTTGGAGTGTCTGCAACAAAGAAGGAAACGAATTCATGCCTATTCATAACGTGACATTGGGAAAGGATGTCCAAATTCGCCAGCCGGATTTGGTCAACCTCTATGGTTGTGCTATAGGCGACGAGACCAGAGTCGGGGCATTCGTGGAGATTCAAAAAAATGCCTCGATCGGCGCACACTGCAAGATTAGTTCGCACACATTTATTTGCGAGGGCGTGACGATCGAGGATGAGTGCTTTGTCGGCCACAACGTGTGTTTCATCAACGATCGCTATCCGCGTGCAACAGCCCCCGGCGGGCAGTTGCAAACCGAGGCCGATTGGGAGGTGGTTCCCACACGGATTTGCCGCGGAGCTTCGATCGGTTCGGGGACCGTTATCTTGTGTGGTGTAACCATAGGGGAAGGCGCTCTGGTGGGCGCCGGCGCCGTAGTAACCCACGATATTCCTCCTCGCCATCTCGCAATGGGCGTTCCCGCTAAGATAGTTCGTGTTCTTACTGAAAAGGAATAGTTGATGTCTTCGACGACGAAAATGAGTGTTCCATTCCTGGATCTCAAAGAGCAGAACCGCCGAATTTGGCCGGAATTAGAAGAAGCTCTCCATGGAGTTGTCCAGCAGGCGCAATTCATTTTGGGGCCTGCCGTGGAGCGGTTCGAACGGGCATTCGCCGCTTATCTCAACCGAAAGTTTTGCGTCGGCCTGAACAACGGAACATCGGCGCTGCACATGGCGTTGCAGGCGTGCAACATCGGCCCCGGCGACGAAGTCATCACGACCCCGCACACCTGGATCAGCACGAGTTGGGCCATCAGCTACACGGGGGCCAAGCCCGTCTACGTCGATATCGATCCCGTGACGTACAACATCAATCCTGCGCTGATAGAGCGGGCAATCACTCCGCGAACTAAGGCCATTCTGCCGGTTCATCTGTATGGACAGTCCTGCGACATGGACGCCTTGTGCCGCATCGCCGAGAAACACAACCTTGTGTTGATCGAAGACGCCGCCCAAGCTCATGGCGCCATGTACAACGGGCGCCGGATAGGTTCGTTCGGGCGAATCGCCTGTTTTAGTTTCTATCCAGGTAAAAACCTCGGCGCTTTC
>JBEKIK010000160.1:0-5396 GCA_050011795.1 Thermoguttaceae bacterium
TCCGCAGCCTCGCGCGGCGGGCCGCTTTCGGTCTTGAGCAATCCTTCGACCAACTTGGGAATATCCTCGGCCCCGGCCAGTTGACTGAGCGCTTGCATTGCAGCAGTACGGATGTCCGCCTTGTCGGAAACGGCAAGATCCAGCAGAACGGGCACGGCGGCCGTTGCCTTGCGGCGTTCGAGGATCTCGATCAGCGCGGTTTGCCGCCGGGGGGCCTTGGCGGCCTTCAATTCCCCCACGATTTTCTCGTCAACTCCTTCGGCGCGGATCTGTTCCAGGCTGCGCTGGGCGGCCGTTTTCTCCGCATCCGCATCCGCGTCGAGCGATTGCGCCATAAGTGGCACGTCGGCCGCTTCGCCCAGCAGGCCCAACGCCCGGATGGCCGCAGTCCGGACCTGCTCCTCAGGGGCCTTGAGCGTCTCCACGATGGCGCCTCTGGCAGTTTTGTCTCCCCGGGCGCCCAGGGCGTCGATCAATCCTGTCCGGGCGTCGGGGGAGAGTTTCGGCAGCAGTTGAGCGAATCGTTTTGTGGCCGCCGCACCTTTGACCTCATCGCGGACCTGCTGAAGCCCAATGGCCCGCAGGTCTTTGTCCTTATCGCTCACCAGGTTGATGACAGTATCGAGCAACTGATCGCCTGAGTCATCCGCGACCGGCGGCGCCCCGCTTGTCCGGGAGGCGACCGCCAGAGAAATTATCGCGGAAAAAAGTATAAGGGACGTTTTCACGGCTATGCCTTTACTCTTTTTTCGCGGCGGCAGCCAACAAACCGCGAGTGGCTGCCAGGCGAACGTATTTAGGCTGATCTTCACCGCTGAGTCCCTTGTACAGGAGCATGGCTTGGGCCTTGTTGCCCTCGGCCGAGAGCCGTTCGGCACAGACCAAACAAGCATCGGCGGCAATAGGCTTAAGATCATCGGGCGTCTTTTTTACAATGTCGCTTAAAGACTTGGCTGCTTCCGGAGTGCCGATTTTCCCCAGGGCGTTGATTGCCGCAAAGGCCAGTGTCTTATCCCTCTGGCCGGCCAGGGCCGTTAAGACGTCCACGCTTGCCCCGTCGCGGCGCGCGCCGAGCGATTCGATTATTCCCGCCTGCAATATAACGCTGCTCGCCTTGGGCAAGGCGTCGCGCATCGCGTTGATAGATTCAGGACCGCCAATCCGCTCCAGGGCATAGCGGGCCATGTGCGAAAGGTCCTTATCCGTCAATAGCCCGGCCAGGGCCGGCACGGAATCGTCCGACCCAATCTGGCCGATCATGCGGCAGGCAAAATCCTTTGCCGCGCGGGAAGAATTGATCTTCAATACCGCGGCCAATCGGGTTTCCAGGTCCTTGCGGGCCGCCGCATCGCCGTGCGTGGCTGCCACCGCGTCGTCAATCGCCAGGATTTCCCCGTAGTTCGAGCCCCAGTCGAAGGTCTTCAAGGCCTCAAACGATTTGTCCACCGCGGCTTTATCGAACACGCGATCTACTCTGGGATTGGGTTTATACTTGAAATTGGCGGAATTGGCATCCCCGTCGGCGCCAACAATTGCGGCCCCAACGCCGATCGCGTTTAATTGTGTAGTCATAATATCAAAGTCCCAAGTTTTCAGTTATCAGTTTTCAGTTTATGGTTATCGGTGGGCAGTAAACTGCCCACCCCTCACTAGTCCATCACAGTTGCCAGGGTTCGCGTTTGGCTCGATCCAGGAAGCGATTGGCCTCCGCGTCGCCGGGGAACTCTTCCTTGTCCGGGTCCCATTTCAAGGGCCGATTCAGGTTGTAAGCGATAATGCCCAGGTGGCAGACGGTGGCGGTGCGGTGGGCCAACTCGATGTCGCGGAAGGGTTTTTCGCGGGTGCGGACGCAATACAGAAAATCGCCGTAAATGCCGCCCGTGCCCTTGTATCTTGGCATGGTCTTGGCGGGCAGTTTCTCGCCCGGCGTGCCGACCACTGACAGCCCTTCCTTTTGGTCCGGATTGCGGCACATCAGTAAACCGTTTGCAAATCGGTAGGTCAAATATTTGACGTCTTTGCCGTCAGGCGGAATAATTTCCACTGGTCCTTGGTCGGCAATGCCCGCGGCAAACATCGCGCCCCCGAAGCGGTGAGCGCCCCAATCGGTCATCCCTCCGCCGGAATAATCGCACCACGAGCGCCAGCTCTTTCCGTCAATCGAATAGCTGCCGCCGATCCGGTACGGATGATACGGGGCCCAAGGCGCGGGTCCCAGCCACATGTCCCAGTCAACGTCGCTGTCGACCGGCTTGCCCGGCAGATAGCAAGGCGTCGAAGGCGGGCCGCAATTGACGTAAATCTCCTTGATCGTGCCGTAATCTCCGTTCCAGCAACGCTCCGCCAACTCGCCGTGATCGTCCAGCACCCGCTGGCTGCCGCCCGATACCACGCACCCATAGCGGCGGGCGGCCTGGACCATCGCGCGCCCTTCCTTGATAGTTAGCGACTCGGGTTTCTGGCAGTACACGTCTTTGCCTTGGCGGCAGGCTTCGATGGTTATAATGGCGTGCCAGTGATCCGGCGTGGCGACGTGCACGGCATCGATATCCTTGCGGGCAAGCAACTCGCGGAAGTCCTTGTAAACCGCACAGTCATTGTTGCCGTATTGCTTATTTACCCGCTCCTTGCCGCGGTCGCGCATCGATTGCTTCACGTCGCACACGGCCACGTACTGAACTTCTCGGCGGCGCAGGAATGCGCCCATGTCGCCTCCTCCCTGGTTGCCAACGCCGATGCCGGCCATGACGATCCGCTCGCTGGCAGGTGGCCGCCCGTCTTGGCCCAGTGCGCTTGCACTGATTATGTACGGCGCCGCGGCC
Source organism: Thermoguttaceae bacterium (assembly GCA_050011795.1). Classification (GTDB taxonomy): domain Bacteria; phylum Planctomycetota; class Planctomycetia; order Pirellulales; family Thermoguttaceae; genus JBEKIK01. The sequence continues at coordinate 2,823 of JBEKIK010000160.1, forward strand.
GCCAGGCCGGCACGTTTTAAAAACTCCCGTCGCGTGGTGCTATTTTTCTTAATCATTTTCTTCCCTCTTAGTTTAGCCCGGTTGCTTGCAACCGGGGTCTCATCTAAAAATCTCCGGGAGCAAGCTCACGGGCTAAACCCTAATGTCACATTGATTACAGGTGTATCGGTATCCGCCCGGATATGTTCCAAGCAGTAAAGATTCCATTCTATTTGACTATCTACGTAAATGTCAACTAGCGACCCGATTTTGCGCATTTAGAATCTTATAGCAAGGGCCACGCTAACATTCACCATCCCCTCGGAAAGGTAATTAAATGCGGATGGCGTGTAGAATGCGGGCCACGCTCAATTATTTTTCCCCGCCGGCTTGCAATAGGCAAGCGTAAGCAGCGCGTAGCCTGTAACCAGATTCGGATCGCTTTCCATCCAGCGATTATCCTCGTTGATCCACGAACCATCGGGCCGTTGGCGGCGGATCAATTCGCCGAGCAAATCGCGGCGCCAATCGTGTTTAATTCCTTTTTCATCGATAAATTCAGGTTTACCCAATGCATCCAGGGCCTTAGCCATGGTGTGGTAATAATAATAAATACCGGAAAGGCCTGAACCGCCCATGCCGGGATTGGATGTCACATCGTAGTGCGATTGCAGCCATTTCACCGCGGCCTTAACCCGCGGATCGTCCGGCCCCACGCCGGCATAGATCATGCTTTTCAGCCCGGCGTAAGTCATCGAGCCGTAGCTCCTAAGTCCGCCATCGGGCAGATTGCCGGCCTGGCTGACGCCGCCGCCGGCCGGCGTGTAGTAGAAACCGCCGTCGGGATTTTTGGTGGCAAACGGCAGGGTGTTGTGTTCCGATTCAAGGTTCTGGCAACGCGACACGAAAATCAGCGCCTTTTTGAGCGCATCGTCATCCGGCCCGTCGCCTGCGGCTTTCAGGGCGTCCAAAAAGAAACTGGTGTTTGACAGGTCGGGCCGTTTGTTCTTGCCATAACCCGCCCCGCCGTATGAAGGACTCGATTTGTCCTGCCCCATCCTCTCATCCCATTGCTCTCCTTTAAGAAACTTGTCGGCGTTCTTTATGAGTTTATTGTAACGCCCGTCGCGATTCGCCTCGGCAAAACACATTAGTGCCAGGCTGGTTTCGTAGTTTTTGTAAAACGTGTCCTTGGCATAGATGCCGCCATCGCTCCGGATAAAACCTTCCAGATACTTCAAGCCCTTGGCCACGCCGGGGTCATCCGCGCTTCGGCCGTGCCGTAAAATGCCCGCGGTTACCACGGCAGTCACCCCGGGCCCGGCCTGCGCCGAAAACGCTCCATCGGACCCTTGCCCCTTGCTCATTAAATACTGAATCGCCCGATCCACGGCCTGTCCGTATGCCCTGGCGTCAATCAACCTGTCATCCCCCGCCAAAACAGCCTGATCCATCATCGCAAACAGTACGAAACTTACAACATATACGACATAGCGTTTGTGCAATTTCATGGCAAATTTCCTCTTTAATTATTTAGCTCCGGGTGAATACACCCGGGGTTTGGGTGAATACACCAGGAGTTTGAACATTTACAGAACAATGGCCAAGACGTCGCTTTCACTCATAATCAGCAGTTCTTCGCCGTTTACTTTCAATTCGGCGCCGGCGTAGTTGTCGAACAGAATGCGATCGCCTTCGCTCACCTGATGCGGGGCCCGAGCGCCGTCGGGCAACAGACAACCGTCGCCAATCGATAACACACGGCCTTGGCAGGGTCTTTTTTGGGCCGCGTCGGGCAAGACTATGCCTCCGGAAGTTTTCTCTTCGGCACTCAGCCGTTTAACCACAATTTTCTCGCCCACCGGCACCAGTTTCATGTTTTTATTCTCCGTGAAATTCCAACACCGCCATCAATTATTGACACTCAAGTAGATATAGCCGACTCTTTTTCAGGTTCAAACTATAATTTTCGTATCTTTCAAAAAAGACACAAGAGATGAGCAAAAAGAAACCAAGCTTATAGATGGGTATTGAAACGGCTATTTGTGTGTGTTCTTTTCCGGCTCATACCATCTACTGCCGTTGCAGTCGAACCTTCATTTGGTTAGTTTCTATCGATTACCCCCCCTTTTTTCCTTTACCATCCCCTTTCCACCACCCACCGTCCACTGCTTATATACCAACGAGTTGCGATATATAAGCAGACCGTGTTATACAGACGGTTGTCTACAATCCGGAAATAGCATATACCCTAAATCTGGGGGTACCTGCTTGCTTTACCTAGCTTACCTAATTAAGATCAATAGTGTAACCATCGTATCCGAAAGTTTTTTCCTGCTTGTAGGATTGATAGGTCTAACTCGCGCTCCTGCCTATAGTGAATCGTGCTGTGGTGGGAGCGCATCGGAATATTATGTAGTACGGTTTTTAACACCGTCCTACCTTTAACGTTATAAAATCGGAGATCATGCCCATGTGTTATCGAACTTTTGCTCGTCGGACGAGTCTGCTGTTGGCGGCGGTTGCCGCGATGTTGTTGCTGCCGTCACGGGCGTTTACTCAAACATCGGGAAGTTCTACTAGTGTTAACAACAG
>JBEKIK010000161.1:0-5387 GCA_050011795.1 Thermoguttaceae bacterium
AGTGCGCAGGACGGCGTCTTTTTGTTGCAAGGGCCAGCCCCAGAAGCCCATGGCGGCGTCGCCCTGGAAATCGCCCACTACTCCGCCTTGTTCGCGGATATAACGGGTCATTACGCCCAGGGCCTTGCTTACCCGCTGCAACAAGCCGAGCAGATGATCGGCATGGCGTTCCGACTCGCGGGAAAAGCCGCGCAAGTCGCAAAACAACACGGAAACCTCCGTTTCCCTGGGGGCCAGCACGACCTCCGGGTCTTCAACGGCCAGCGTTTCCAGGACCACCGGCGAGAAAAATTGACTAAGCGTGGCATGTCGGTGTTCCAGCAGCCGCATCTGGCGCAGGGAGCTGAGCATGGCGGCTACCAGCTCGGTGAATTTCACGTCCTCGCGCAGATCGGTGGGGTCGGACGAGCGGGGCACGCCGATGCGTTCGACGTTGAAACGTCCGGCCACGTAAAGCGCCCAGCCCGAAGAGGTCTTGCCCACGACCGGGGTGCAAAATGCCCAGTCGTAGTTTTCGCTTTCGGTGAACGAGTCGGGGTTGCTGGTTTCCGCCCCGCGCCACACGTGCAATACGCTTTGACGCTGGCGGAGCGATTCTAGAATCAAGCCCTGGCTGGGCTGGAAATCGCCGGCTATTACCAGACGTTGGTCCCAATGCAGAATTCGCACCGGCGGACGGCCTTGATCCGAGTCGTTCATCATTCGTGCTTCGTCATACTCTTCGTCCTTCGTCCTTTGTGCTTCGTCATTTTCATCTGGAGATCTCCCGGCACAAGTGCCGGGGCTAAACACGTCGGTCTCCTGCCCGTTGCCCGCCGTCCACTGCCCGCTGTCCACCGTAACCACCGCGGCGGCGTCGGCGCGGGGAACGCCGGCCAGCAACATGCTCACCAGGCGGACCACAAGTTCCTCGTCTCCGGCCGCGCCGGAAATTACGTCCGGCAGCCGGCTGAGGACCTCGATGCGGTAGTCGGGATTGCGGAACTGCACCTGGCGCAGGTATTGGGAGCTAAAGGATTGTTGCTGCACGGGCTGCGGCGCATCGGCAGTGATATTCACCCGCTGGTCGGCCAGAGTGAACGAGGTCTGGCCGATGACAAAATGATCGCCCGGCAGGATAGTGAATCGGTCGACCTCCTTGCCCAGCAGAAAGATGGGATTTCGGGCGTTGGGTAATCGGGCGACCTCCAGGCGCGCGCCGCTTGAAAAAAGCCGCGCGTGACGGTGTGAAACATGGGGATCCCAAGGCACGGCCCAGGTCCCGCCCAGGCGGCCCAAAATAACCTCCTGTTCATCCGGCAGCGCTCGGCGCCAGCGTTGTTGAGGTTCGGTCCCTTGAGCAATAAGATCGGGCATTTTACTTGGTTTTCAGTTTTCAGTATACAGTTTTAAGTTCTGCATTCTGCATTCTTACTTCTGCATTCCGTTATCCGCTCTCCCGGCTCATGCTTCTGGCCCAGACCCACAGGGCGGTCATTACCAATGCGACCATGACCAGTGCGATCAGGCCGTAACGGATTAAACCGGCGGTAAGAGTTTCGAGGGTGGAACCTATGGCGTCGTCATAGGCTGTTTGGACGATTACCAGCCAGCCCGTGTTTTTGTCGCCGACCACCACGGGTTGCATTTGGGCAAGCCAATGACACTGATACGCCCCTCCGTCCGGATCGTCGGCCAGGGGATCGTGATAATCTTTTTGGCGCTTGGGTATATCGGGCAGTTCGTCGGCGCGAACGCGGTATTTTTGGAAGTAATCGGGCAATTCGCCTTGTTTGGCCAGAAATTTGTCGAAAAGCGGATGCTGTAAAATCACGCCCGGATTGTCGCCGTCGCGGTTATCGACCACCACGGCGAATTGCCGCTCGCCGCCGCGCAACAGCGGCTCGACCAGGAGGCCCACCTCGACGGTCATCGCCACCACGCCGAGGAAGTTTTTCTTGGACGACTCGTCGAAGACCGGAGTGGATATGGCCACAACCCATTTCGACGTGGCTTGCGAGCGGAAGACCGGCGAAAGCGTGGTTGTCTTCAGATTCTGTCCCGGCTGGGGGCGCCAGGACTCGTCCATGTCGCGCGGACCGCCGTGGAAAAAGCTCCGCCAGGCGTAATTCCTGCCAATCGTGCGGGTCTGCGGCATGTGTACTATGGAAAGACCTTGGTCATCGCAAAAAAACCAGCTCAACACTTCCTCGTCTTCCCGGGGCTGGTCCGTGTATGGAATCAACGACTTGAAAATACGCTGCAATTCCTTGCGGTCCGGATTGTCTCGAAATTTTTCACGAAGCGCGTCCCGTTCCTCGTCGGAGAGTTTTATATCGTTCAATTGTTCGACGAGTTTTTTAAATTCGGGCTTGTCCAAGGCGTCTCTAAAGGCCTCGCGAAAGCGATCGGAAACGGCTACGTGTTCCACGAGCTGGTAACGGCGTTCCAATTCCTTGCCCGCGGCCAGTGCGCCCAATCGCGCCGTAAATTGCGAGCTTTTCAAGGATTGATCTATCAGGGCGGCGTTGGATTCGCGCAAAGCCGCGTGGAATCCCTGCCAGGCGAACCAGGCCACCACGGCCAAAAGCAGCGCCGGTCCGATGGCCCCCAAAACCATGATCGGCCGACGCGCCCGGCGGATTTCGCGGTTGCTCAGGGCATCGAGCACGGACTGCACGTTGGGGAAACGCCGATCCGGATCGGCGGCCAGGCAACGATCCACGATTTCGGCCAAAAGCGCATCCACTCCCGGCACTTTGCAATGCTCGGCTGGCGGAAGCGACTGCTCGATCATCTGCCGATAACGCGAGAGCCGCTGTTTTAGATCGGGCGTTCGTTCGAACTGGTCCACGGTCGGACCGCTACGGTGCGGCGGATGGCCGGTTAACATGCAGTACAAAAGGGCGCCCAGGGCGTAAACGTCCCAACGGGCGTCGGGCATGGCTTCCAAATCGGCCTGTTCCGGAGCCATGTAAAACATCGTGCCCAGGGCCGGCATCTGCTCGTGCGAAAGCCGCGATTGGCCAAAATCGGCCAAACGGGGTTTATTATCCTGGTCCAGAAGGATATTCGCCGGTTTGAGGTCGCAGTGCAGCACACCTTTACCATGAGCATGAACCAAGCCCACGGCAATATCGTGGAATAGCTCCACGGCCTTATCCACGGGCAAAGGGCCTTGTTGCAGCCGGTCGGCCAGGGAACCGGGTTCCAGGTACTCCATAATGTAATAGGGCGGATCGGCATCCCAGCCCACGCCAAGCAATTGCACCACATATCGATCGGCAAACAGGAAGGCCAGTTTTTCCACCTCGCGGCTAAGTAGGGACCAGTCCAATCCCCCTCTATGTGAGTAATACTTGATCGCCACCCTGCGCCCGGTATTGCGTTCGATTGCCACCCAGACCTCGCCATAAGCGCCGGCGCCAAGAAAACGTTCGGGTTCATAGCCTGGGACCTGTGTGGGTGGATGCCCGCGCTTCAGGCTAATCTCGCGCGATAAAAGGCGCTCTTGGCTGCCTTGAGTTTGTGTGGGATCAATGCTCATACCGTTCAATATATCAAAAAAAAGGGGCAAGGGGCGAGGGGCAAGGGGCAATTGAAAATGATGCAGCAGGAAGAACGAATTATGCAAATCACTTCTCTATGCAAAGCAAAAAACACCACAGTGTGACCTTTGGAATCTATTATTATACCCATTTTAATGATAAGTTGTTTGGTAATATTCTTGAGACACTTATTCTTAATTGACTTTGTATGTTGTACAATCGTATAAATAATATAAATGAACGTTTTTTAAACGATCCTTTTGGATGCGTGTGCGTATTTGCGTTGTGTAGGCATGTTTGTGACAAAAAAATCGGCTCACAAAGGAGAGGGGTAATGTTTACATTATCTAAGCGCCGTCGTGCAAACGAGTTGTCGAAAAGGGCAAAAATCGGTCGTCGGAAATGCACCTTTGAACCGCTGGAAACGCGGAGCCTGCTATCGGCAAACGCCCTGTCGGAAATCCACGCCTATCCGCTGGCCCAAGCGATGACCAGCGTATCGGCGCCATATACGCCCAGCGAAATCCGTCAAGCTTACGGCATCAGCAGTCTAACGGGCAACGGCGCAGGCCAAACGATTGCCATCGTCGACGCCTATGACAACCCTAACGTCTGGAGCAATCTACAGGCGTTTGACGCGAAGTACGGTTTGTCCGATCCGACGTTCGTAAAGGTCAATCAAAACGGAAGCTCGACGTCGCTGCCCCAAAAAAATAGCGATTGGGGTCTGGAGATCGCCCTTGACGTGGAATGGGCGCACGCCGTCGCGCCCGGGGCAAAAATTATCCTGGTCGAGGCCAATTCCGATTCCTTATCCAATTTGCTCACGGCTGTGAAGTATGCTTCCTCCGTGGCAAGCGTCGTTTCGATCAGTTGGGGCGCCAGCGAATTTTCCAGCGAAACTCAGTACGACAGCTACTTCAGCACAACCGGCGTGACCTACGTCGTCTCATCCGGCGACACGGGCGGAATGACTATCTGGCCGGCGGTATCGCCGAAGGTGGTCTCCGTGGGCGGGACGACGTTGAAAATATCATCCAGCGGCAGCAACGTTTATTCTTACAACAGCGAGACCGGTTGGAGCGGCAGCGGAGGCGGTTACAGCCAATATGAAAAAGAGCCTACTTGGCAATATGCCGTGCAAAGCACCGGCCGGCGCAGCACGCCCGACGTGTCTTACGACGCCAACTCATCCACGGGTTTCGCCGTTTACGACACTTACGGATATTCGGGCTGGCTCGAGGTGGGCGGCACCAGCGCCGGAGCCCCGCAATGGGCGGGCATTTTCGCCGTCGTCAACCAAGGAAGGGGCGCCAAAGGTATTTCAAACGCCGCATCCGATCTTTATGCCTTGGACACAACCACTAACTACTCCACCGATTTTTACGATATAACCAGCGGCAGCGCGGGCCGGAATAAAGCAGCCACGGGCTACGATCTGGTTACCGGCCTGGGATCGCCGAAAGCCTATAGCCTTGTTTCAATGTTGATTGCCAGTTCCGACACCGTTTTAAGCAAATCGACCAGCAGCAGCGGTACCAGCAGCGGCAATATCTTCAACGGTTACAATACGCCCGGTTGGGGCCCGTTTGGCCCTAGGAGATATGCGGAATTAGCCTCTGGCGTGGGACAGATGGTTTCCGCCGATTCGTTGGATATGGCTGGTTCCATCGGCGTCGCTTCAAACGCCGTCGATCCGACACAGTTGTTATCCACGGGCATGGTGCGAATAAGCGCCGGAAGTTCAAACACGGCGGATTCAATGGCCAACGCTCTAACCGACACAATTATGGGCCGGCAACACAATCTTGAAACAATCCTACCGTATTCAAATGCGTTATCGCTCAATTTGTTTGATGG
>JBEKIK010000162.1:0-5372 GCA_050011795.1 Thermoguttaceae bacterium
CGGCCAAGCTGCTTTGCGAGGCCAAGGGCGAAGCAGAGTTGCACTTGTTCGACACTTTCGGCGGGCTGCCGCAAAGCACTTCGGCCGACAAGGGCGTGCATCGCGAAAAGCAGTATCTATGCTCGCTGGAATCGGTGCAAGAATATTTGAAAAGTTATAAGAATGTTTATTTCCATCCCGGGCTTTTCCCGGATTCGGCCAAGACGCTGCCCGAGCGGCGGTTTTCCTTCGTGCACCTCGACGTGGATTTATATGAAAGCACGTTGGCCGGCCTGGAGTATTTTTATCCGCGGCTTATTACGGGCGGGGTCATATTATCGCACGATTACTCGATCCTGGCCGGAGTGCGCAAGGCATTCGACGACTTTTTGCGCGACAAACCTGAACGGCCCGTGCAATTTCCTTCCACGCAGTGCGCGTTGATCAAATTGGCTTAACGTCTATCCCAAAAGTCCCCTCTCCGGGCACCGCGCCAGCGGTCGGGAGAGGGTTAGGGTGAGGGCGTATTTCCAATACTTAGTGCTTCATTAACTGATTCAATCATATCGATTTATGCTTTTGGGATAGGCTCTTAGCGTCTTGTCCGGCCCACGATGTGTTCACCGGGGGCTAAATACAAAAAGCCAGGCTTTCCCGTGTTCACCGGGGGTTAAATGCCAAAAACCACACGCTTTCTATGCAAAGGCGTATTCATCGGGGGGGTAAATGCCAAAAACAGCGCTTTTTTAGGCAGAGCCAAAAAAATCGTTAATTTCAGGGCATCTGCTGACCATGCCGATAACAAGGGGCGTGTAAGGCATTTTTCAGGCTCTCAGGCCCAACGACCGAAAAATAGCTGAACGAACAGACGGGGGAATCTATTTTCTTGGTGTTTAACATTGCCCAAACGACGTAACCTATAGTTTCAACAGGTTTAGCATGTCGATCGACGTAACCCAATGGTATGCTTGCCAAGTAGGGATTGTTCCAGGATATAGCACCGGGCCTAAAACAATGTTTGAACGTCCCCCGGCATTAAAATTTGACCACCCTCTTCCTTATGGTGCGATTGTACACGATGGTGGGGTTCAGTTTGTGGTTTTCAGCCGCCGCGCAACGGCCATGCGCGTGCTTTTGTACGATCATGTTTTAGACCGCGAGCCTGGGCAAAGCATCGATTTCGATCCGGACTTGAATCGCTGGGGCGATATCTGGAGCGTTTTTGTTCCTGGCGTGGGCCCGGGTCAGCTTTATCATTATCAAGCCGACGGTCCCAATGAACCCGATAAAGGATATCGCTTTGATCCCAAGGCCCGGCTGATCGATCCTTATGCCAAGGCCCTGGCCGGAGAATTTCTGCCGTCCGACGACGGCCTGATCCGCCCGCCCAAATGCGTTGTCGTCAACGACGAGTTCGATTGGCAGGGCGACAGGCATTTGCGCCGCTCCTTGCCGGAGACGATTATTTATGAAATGCACGTGCGCGGTTTCACCCATTCGCGATCCAGCGGCGTGGAGCATGCAGGAACGTATCTGGGCATAATTGAAAAGATTCCTTACCTGCAATCGCTGGGCGTGACGGCCGTGGAATTAATGCCGGTTCACGAGTTTTCCTCGGACATCGACTGCTTCGGTCACAAGCAGCAGCGGCCGAATTACTGGGGTTACGATCCGCTGGCGTTTTTTGCCCCGCACCGGGGTTACGCTGCGGGCACGGAGCCGGGCTGCCAGGTCCGCGAATTCAAGGAGATGGTCCGGGCCTTGCACCAGGCGGGCATCGAGGTGATTCTCGACGTGGTATTCAACCACACCGCCGAAGGCAACGAATACGGGCCGACGCTGAGTTTCAAGGGCTTGGAAAATCGCGTTTATTACATGTTGGAAAACGGCGGGCGCACTTATCGCAATTATTCCGGATGTGGCAACACGCTTAACGGCAACCACCCCATAGTCCGCGAATTGATCTTCCTTTGCCTGCGCTATTGGGTTCACAACTGCCACGTGGACGGGTTCCGTTTCGATTTGGCCTCGATTTTAAGCCGCGACCGCAACGGCGAATTACTTCCCAATCCACCCGTAGTGGAATCGATCACCGAAGATCCCCTTTTGGCCGACACGAAAATCATCGCCGAGGCCTGGGACGCATCGGGGGCATACCAGGTGGGCACCTTTGGCAGCATGCGCTGGGCTGAATGGAACGGCCGGTATCGCGACGACGTGCGGCGATTTTGGCGCGGCGAAGCAAACATGGTCGGTCCCCTGGCCACGCGCCTGGCCGGATCCAGCGACCTTTACCAGTCGAGCGGGCGAAAGCCCTATCATAGCATCAACTTTATTACCTCCCACGACGGCTTTACCCTGAACGATCTGGTTTCCTACAACGAAAAACACAACGAAGCCAACGGCGAAGGCAACCTCGACGGAGAAGTCAACAACTTTAGTTGCAACTGCGGCGTCGAAGGGCCTACGCGGCGCACGACGGTCGAAAATCTCCGCAAGCGGCAGATTAAAAACATGCTGGCCACGCTCATGCTCAGCCAAGGCGTGCCGATGATCCTTTCCGGCGACGAATGCCGGCGCACCCAGGTCGGGAACAACAACGCATATTGTCAGGATAACGCAATTTCCTGGTTCAATTGGTCGCTCGTGGAAAAAAATCAGTCGCTATGGCGGTTCTGTCAAGCCCTGATCGGTTTCCGCCGCGCGGAACCAAGCGTGCGGCGAACGGATTTCCTGTACGGCGAGCCTCCTCTTCCCAGCGGGTTTCCCGACGTCACCTGGTTTAGCGCCGCCGGGGAAACGGTCGACTGGACGAGCGAGGAACTGTCTTTGGTTTGTCTGCTTGCCGCCGTGCCGCGACAAAACCCGCTTGCACCGGAGAATCATCACCTGTTGATGATGTTCAACGCCGGGGTCGACCCGCAAGAGTTTATTATTCCCGCCGCTGTGCGCCCCATTGCCTGGCGGAAGTTCATCGACACCGCGGCCGAAAGTCCCGAGGACATTTATCCCTTATTGGACGGCCCACCGGCGCCGGCCGACGGCCGATTGCGATTGGAAAACTATTCGCTGGTTGTTCTTATCGCCCCGGATGAGAAACTCTTGGCATAGATCGGGCATAAGGTGAAAAACCGGAAAAATCGTTAAATGGGGCAGGGATTCAAGCCGATTCTTGCGTCCACGGTCTTGTCTTAGTTGAAATGCGAACGCATGGACTCATAGAGAATAACGTCTATGCCGGCAAAGTTGTCTCGAAAAATCGGCGGCGGCAGTGTGCATGTCTTTTTGTAAAATTGTCCCAATAAATACGGCCCAATCGGGGGGATTCACCGTTCGTTCGCCAAAATCCCTTTCCATCAATAAGATTTTTAAAGCGTCCGGGTATAGGCTATTAATACGACAAAAGTATAATATAATCTCAATTTTTTTTTAGCGCCCGTAGCTCAATGGATAGAGTAGCGGATTTCTAAATTATAAAAACGGCACTCTCTTAAAACCCACGAAACGCGAGAAAACCCCATAAAACACGAGGTTTTTTACATTTTGGCCCCTTCCCAAGTTACCCCTACTAAGTATTAGAAATCAGTGGTTACTACCGTAAGCTACGGTTGCTATTTGCTTGGGTTGTCTGCCGATCTTTAGATGGAGAACCGCCCGATATTCTCGTGGGACAATAGAACCCTGTCAATCGACCTCAGCCCCTACGTTCCCGTGTCAGGTGAGGAAGCCAGGGTGGGAAAAAATATACAATAGAAAATCAAACGCTCACCACGGTGCAACGTGGTGGGTTTGGTTGGATTTTACAAGGCGCGCCTGTCACGGTCGGGCAATCCGTCCGGTGATAAGCGGCACAATCGTTGTCATATTAATGGTTCCAACCGTCCGGACAAATATGGACATTGCGATTTACTAATGAGGGTCTTGGGAGTTAAGGTAGCCCATAAATAGGTTGCGAACCAGCTTTCATTCCCAGCAGAAAGCGGGCTTGATTGGATTCCGAAAACCCTGCCGTTTCACGAGTTCTCGGATCTTTGAAAGATAAGATGGCAATTTGGGTTTATCCTGGCAAGAGGCTAGCGACACTGTATGGCATTGGTGGTGGCGTGTCAGATTTCGAAGGTATCTTGACATCGAAACTCCCGGCAACCATGTAGACTCGATGTGTACTAGGCGGTCTGCTTGTCAAGATTATCGGTTCTCATACTGCCTTTTCATGGACCAATGCAGCACATTTTCGCCGGGCTTGAGGTCCGCCAGCGGCCCCGCAACCGATGCGGCGCGCTTTTGTCCGAAAAGGTCGGTGTCCACGCGGATCGCCTGACCAGAGGCAGCTTCGATCGTCTGCCCAACGGTCGGAAGGATCCCGACCAAGTCGCCATCCACCCATGGCGCGTTAAGGCGTAAGGATATCTGGGGGACCTGGAAACTGATGGAAACGCCCAACTGGCTATCTTCTCGACGCAACCTGGTTTTCACCGTATCAACCACGCTATGCTCATCGCCGAAGGAGCTTTTCTTTGCTCCGTCCATGAAAACATTGTAATCCGCAAAGTAGCCGGGGGCCTTATTGACCTCCTCCAGCCCCCCACGAACAAATATGTTGTTGAACCACTTATCGTCTGACGGGATACCTTGTTTGCTTCCAATCCATTTTCGGGTATGTGGTTTGTAGTATTGCGAAGCACGCATCAAATCAGGAAAAATGTCGAATTTGCAGTCCACAAACAGATTATGGACAAACAGGCAGCCCTCGGAGTTGCTCCTTACACCTTGACCCAACAATACGTTGTTATCGACCAGGATCGGCCCATGGTCCATCTCCAGAAAAACATTGGCCCCCTGCGTGTCGTAAATAATGTTGCCTGTAATGCGAGTTCCCTGGTTAGCCCAGTCCATCCAAATGCCGAATGCGAGCACTGGAAGGTAGTTATTCAGAAGGTGCTGATTGGCCCAGTCCATCCAACTGCTGAACTCCTCGTATTTCTGAGAATAGACGCGCCGGATCAGATTGCCGCAGATCAGCGTGTCGACCGTTTCATGAAACTTGATGGCGGCTGTTTCCGCACCGCCGAACTCCCTGCGGTAATTGGTGTCTTCGATGAGGTTGCCGGCGATGGTGCACCGTGTTGCGCCCTTTTCGCCGGCGATACCCGCCTGGCCACAACGGCGGATCACGTTATTGCGTATTATATGCGCGCCGAACGCGTCGATGTCGGCGTAATCTACGCCAGGCGCGTGGCCGAGACAGATGCCCACGCAACGGGCATTGGCGACGGTGCAGTTTTCGATGATCCAGTATTTGCCCATGCGCGGCCCGATCGCTCCCATTTGCAGTGGAAGGGTCGGTGGTTGCCAGTTCTCGGCGGAGTGCAGCAGGTGAAAGCCGTGGACCG
>JBEKIK010000163.1:0-5368 GCA_050011795.1 Thermoguttaceae bacterium
GGACCGTGTCGGACCGGAAGATTCACGCACACTTCCATCGGGCCGACACGGCCCGGCTCTGATTTATTTGTACCTTGTTCCCACGCTCCAGCACGGGAACACTCTAATCCCCAATCCCTAATCCCTAATCCCTATTTTCCTTGTGGACCAGAGCAAAATTCTTCCCATGCCCTGAAAAGCAACCCAGTATAAAAGTACAAGCATACAAACAACCGGCACGCCCAGCACGACTTGGATTAGCTGATTGGACTCGGCCATTATCAGCCTGGCGGTGATTAGTCCCAGAAAAACGCACAAACCCAAGAGCAGAATCCGCGCGGCACGCTTAAACGGTTCCAGTTTTTTGCGTCTTTGCCATTTTGCTCTTTCTTGTTCGACCAGGTCGTCTGCTATGCCATAGCGTCTTGCGATTCGCTTGGCGATTTTTTCATCCTCTGGAAACCCGCACCGGCAAATTTGCATTGCTTCCGCGACTTTTTCCCCGCAGTTAGCGCACCGCCCGCACTCCGGACACGCGGCCGCGTCCATCTCTCTTACCGCATCGCAATCGGGGCAATGAATATAATACATGAAGATTGTCTCAAAATCTTTCTTCTAGTCAATATAAAAGACTCCCGACTCCTGATATCCCCACTTTATCCCTTAATCTGCTCCATGCACTACCACATGGTCTTCGATTTCACCTTTGACAAACCGGCAATTGAATAATTCTATCCCCAAGTCTCGCCACACGTCTTGAACTGGCAGCATGGCATCGGCGGGCCATTGAGGGTAACTCTTCACTAATGTTCGGACAATCTCCAATTGTCGGCGCAATATGTTTTCCCATGGCGAATCAACCCACGGATGTCTGTAGCCATCTGAGAATCGGGTATTCGCACTCATGGTCGCAAATATTTGGGCACAGTCGGTAAGAATACTCCACAGCGCTGAATTGACGAGGTACGAAGCCTCTCTCGCATCAACTACTCCATTTTGCAGTTTTCCAAGTTCACGATCAATAAATTCTTTATGCCTGCAAACCGTTTCCCGAGTCAACTTGTACATCCGGGAGAGCAGATCCGCGGAAACCGCACGGGCTGAATTGATCTCTGCTGCTACCTCGAATGCAAGTCGTTGTGAGTGATACTCGGCTGTGGTGTGAATCCGAAATGGAGTGGCACGCATTTCGTCAGCCGTCAATTCTCTAGGAGAAACAATCCGTCGTATAAAATAATCCAAAGAATGTCCAATCTCATGGCTGATAACATAACGGTATTCCTCAACTATGTTCTGTGGCTGCCAGCAACAGTTAACAATGGGGATTATAATTATCTCGTTAATGAACACCTTGCTAGTAACAGCACCCCCAGGCCCTCTACAAGGAATTGCCTTTCCCGCAAGACAAAAATTCCCATCGTCCGTAGCGGGTATTGGCTGTGTTATAGAGCCAAGAGCGGATGCAATCTCCTGGCCAAATCTATCCTTCTGTACAAAAATGAACTCGGATACAGACGCGAGAACTTCCTCGATGGGTTGACCCTGCGGTCCGACCAGACTTGCACAGTCCATACAGATTCTTTCCAGCGTCGGAAGTGGAATCCCAAGTCCAACACGTTGAATTTCCATCTGGAGACACCTAATTCATGAATTAGTAATCCGCGAATTTTACGTTTGTTGGGGAAGGCTAACCGCATTCGCTTAGGGCCGCTGGGCTACCAAGGAAACCCGGAGCCTTGCTCAAACATGCGGCGAAGGGGATGAAGCCGAAGCTCGTCCTGTCGGGTAAATAGATCATCACAATCCCCAGGAGATCGCGCCGTAATCTCATCCATAAGCCGGTTCTCTTCCAGGTCAATAGCAATCCATCCGACTTCGGTAAACACTACCTTTTCTGGAAGGTTGCAAAGCCAAGTTTTTATCCTTCCGCCGTCAAATTCCGGGCATATATCGATGGGATTCTCTGCAAGCGTCTTCGTCACGATCTGGCGAACAGAATCTTTGTTGAGCCGCCATCGACCGGGCGCGAATTTTTGAGAACAGTCCCAGCACCATGCCGCAGACGCTTCCACATCCTCTTCATCATCAGGCTCAAAGTCGGAATCATCTGATATGGGCGATGCAGCGACGTTTTCCACAGTGGCAACTCTGCGTGAAAATCCGGCGTAATGGTGGACTAGTCTACATGGACAATGACTAACCTGGTGCGACGGACAGTTCCCAGGAGGAACCGTTGAGCAGTAGTCTAGATTACCCGTATGCGAAACCCAACAGTCTACAATATGGCAGAAAGTGCGCGCGTGCGTGTCACACAAGCACAGTTCACCCGTGGGCAGGATCACCGAAGTGGATTTCCATCGGAGAGCGAATGACAAGAACTCCAAGAACCGCCGCGAGTCTGATACGTCCATGACAGGATTGACATTCGGATCAAACCATTGCAATCCTAGGAATCTTTTCGCGTATGATCCGCCCTTGATCGTGAACTTTGCAGTCCGCTTTCGCGTGATTGGGTTGATTTCGAGCAGTATTCCGCACTTTTTGCACAGCAATTCCACGGATTGCTCAGGTTTAGTAAGATTCTTGGACCTTGGCACCCATGAAACTTTAATCTCTTTCGAAACGATACCGGATTGGTATAGTGGCGACACTTCCGTAGCCACGGGTACTTCGCTTTCGCCATCTTCTTCACATTTTCCTGTATCCAGGAGCGATACTTCTCTGATCTTTTTCCGCCACGCAGAAGAAATCCACCCCAAGCCTTCCATCTCCAAAGTTAGCGCCTCCGCAATCTTTTGCCACGCTTGGGACGGGCTAATAGGAAGCTGTAGCCTTTTGTGCTCGCGTTCAGCCATTGGATAAAATATTTCTTCCAATTGGTGCATGTCGTATCCGAGCTTAGAGACAACATCGTGAATCGAATGGATCACAGGAGTAAAAAGATCGGCCAACTTTCCAGGATCAGCCGCGAACATGAGACTTTCTCGCCGCAAACACTCTCGGTTATAGGGCGGGCAGCGCCGTATGGATTCTTCGCATTCAGGCGGCAAGTTCGGCCACCATCTTAGCACCTCCTTCGCATGGGGAGCCACGGGCCTCTTGGAGCCCAAGCTAAGCAGGTAGGCCCTCTCCTCTTGCTTCTCTTGCGGAACAGGGTACGACAATAGGACATCGAAATCGTTGGGCTCGTTTAGGTGCAAGTAGACAGCTTCCAGGTATGTCAGCAGTGCCTCATGCCACTTTTGCCCCCTTGCGAGGATGTCACCCATATTCGACCTTGCCCATCGATACGAACTCCAGTTGGCGCGGGCCGCATGGTCGGCAAGTTCTTCTTCCAATCGCGAAAAGTCCACTTCGTCGTGGGTTGGCTCCCGCCCCAACTTTTGCGCGAGGATCTTTGTATCCTCGTCTCTCCTGCGGTGCTCGTCAAGGAACTGCGCGTGCGTTCCGTTGCGAATTGCCCACTGTTCCTCAACCAATTCAAGTTGGTCTTCACGCATGGAGATCTTTTGGTTATCCATCGGCCTCGTTCGCACATAGATGAAATTGCCACAGGACAGACACTTTGTCTTGGCTTGCGGCTTCTTTTTCAATGTCGCGGAACAGTAAGGGCATATAGGCTCCACGGTCCCGACGGCCTGTAATTGGTCCCCAGTGAGTGAGTTGAGTTCATCTGCGGAGGCCGACGGGGACGCTGCCCTTGTGGACCGCTCGCCCTTGTCGGGCTGAGGCCCAAATTGGTCGAGACTGAAACCACTCATCGCCACGACCTCCAAGGATATTCGAGGATAAAGGGGTTTGGAGTCTTAAAAATGCACTGCCAATAATATGGCTGCTTGCCACGGCCCGTATTTGTATTTGATTATGGCTTTTCGAACCGCTCGCAAACGACCGGGTTAAACTCACTCCTTCTGGTCAGTGTCTCCGTGGTGTTTTTTTCATGTTGGGGTGACAGTTGATCTATCACCCCAACATGGAATTGTCAAATTTGCCCGCTCACCGACCAACAAACTTTGCGGCCGGACGTGGTTAAACATACTAACCGCGGTACAATAATCACCATTCACTATTTACCCGCTCCCCTACGGGTCGCGGCTAAACTGGGAACAGAAAATTTATTCCTCTTCGGTACGCAACCGTGCAAGCACGCTGTAGTCTTCCAGCGTGGTGGTGTCGCCGACGGTGGCCTTGCCGGCGGCGATGTCGCGCAGAAGACGACGCATGATCTTGCCGCTGCGGGTTTTGGGCAGCGCGGTGGTAAAGCGGATGTCGTCGGGCACGGCCAGGGCGCCGATCTCTTTGCGCACGTGCATTTTGAGTTCCTTGCGCAGTTCCTCACTGGCTTCAAAGCCGCTCGATAAGGTAACGAACACGGCCACGGCCTCGCCTTTCACGTCGTGAGGACGGCCGACCGCCGCCGCCTCGGCCACTGCCGGATGGCTTACCAATGCGCTTTCGATCTCGATGGTCGAGAGCCGGTGGCCGGATACGTTCAGCACGTCGTCGATTCGGCCCATGATCCAGTAGTAGCCGTCTTCGTCGCAGCGGGCGTTGTCGCCGCACAGGTATTTATGGGGCACGTCGGTCCAGTATTGAATATTGTAGCGTTCGTCGTCGCCCCAGATGCCCCGGAGCATGGCCGGCCAGGGCTGCGTGATGGTCAACCATCCGCCCGCGCCCACAGGCACCGGTTTGCGATCTTCGCCCACGATCTCGGGCACTATGCCGGGTAGGGGTTTTGTGCAACTGCCGGGCTTGGTTGGAATCGCGCCGGGCAGCGGGGTCATCATGATCCCGCCGGTCTCGGTCTGCCACCAGGTATCGACGATCGGACATCGCTCGCCGCCGATCTTGCGGTGATACCACATCCAGGCCTCGGGATTGATGCCTTCGCCCACGGTGCCCAGCAGGCGGAGGCTGCTAAGGTCGTGTTTATCGACCCATTCGTCGCCCCACTTGATAAACGTGCGGATGGCCGTGGGGGCGGTGTAAAGGATGTTGATTTTGTAACGCTCGATCATTTCCCACCAGCGCGATTGGTTGGGCCAGTCGGGCGAACCTTCGTACATGAATGTCGTGGCGCCGGCGGTTAATGGACCGTAGACTATGTATGTATGGCCGGTGACCCAGCCGATGTCGGCCGTGCACCAATACACGTCCTCGTCGCGGATGTCGAATACCCATTCCATTGTTTTTTTGGCGAACAGATTGTATCCGGCCGTGGTGTGCTTGATGCCCTTCGGCTTGCCGGTCGATCCGCTGGTGTAAAGGATGAAGAGCAGATTTTCGCTATCCAGCGGCGTGGCGGGGCAATCGGTCGAGGCCTCGGCCATTAAGTCGTGCCACCACAGGTCGCGGCCTTCTTTCATTCTCACTTCGCAGCCGGTAC
>JBEKIK010000164.1:0-5335 GCA_050011795.1 Thermoguttaceae bacterium
TAGAGTGACCGCCTCACTCCGGCCGTTCATATCAACGTTACCGGCAATAGCATTGGAGGCGTTGTAGCCGAGTCTGGCGTTGCCTCCGATCTGATCGCCGCCTGTGCCGGCGAATTGTATCAACGTATTTGCTGCAGAGCTGTTGATCTGGGTAGCGGCATGAACAGTGCTAGAACTGTCTTTGCCCAGTACCAGAGTGCCTGCGCTCAAGACCACGGTGTTATTGCTATTGTCGCCCGCACCGCTGAGGGTAAGGGTACCGTTGCCGGTCTTGGTCACGGTTAAGCCCGAGGTGGCTTTATAAAGGCGACCCGAGATGGTAAGATCGCTGGTAGTAACCAACGATACGGTGCTTCCTGTAATGATATTGGAGCTGATAGTAGCGGACTGGGTGGAGGTAATCACGGGCGTGCCGGCCAGCGTAAGATCGCCACCCGTTACATTGTAACCGGCAAGATTGAAGGTCATGCTTTCGACATTGACTGCGCCTCCGCTTGTATCGACCGTAACGGCGCCACCGGCGCCAAAATTATTTGGAAGATGGCCGGTGCCGAACACGGCATCGCTATATGGCGACGCAGTAGCGTTGGGCCAAAGTATGTCTAATCCGCTTACAGAATCGTACCAATTGGAGGTGATTAGATCCCAGGTGCCGGCTGGTCCTCCTGCCTGATCCCAAACATACGAATTGGATGCAGCTTGTGATGTTCCGGCTGACAAAAGAGAGATGCCGACCATCAATAATAATGTGGACACACTCAAAAATCTCTGATCCATAACGAAAACCCTTTCAAATTATTAAATCATGCGGGTAATACTTGTGAAACAAACTCATTCGCCGTCTAAAAAAGTAATTAACACCTTCACGAAACAGGCGACACTCGCAATATTGCCTCTTTTAATTTCTGTGATGTAAAAACGAAATGACTTGAAAATGTCAAAACACACCCAAAGCCATAAATGTTAAATTCACAGCATCGGGGGTAAACTGACGTAGATCGCTTTCAATTGGATTGAACCAATCGTTAAAGCGAACCAGAAGGCACCCTAAAAGAAAAAAACTGTTGATCGCGCAATGGCTAAATTTCTTTGTTGGGTGCTAACGCTGCCTCATTATTGTTCCGAAAGAAATTGCAAGCCACAGAGGTGACTCAAACCACCCAATTTAGCATCATTTCTAAAATTGTCAATAGTCCTGCGGAAAAAATCCATAAATTTTATTTTTATATCCCATATTCCAAGCAGGTGGGAACTGTCTAACCCAAGTTATGGAGTTATGAGGGGCGATTTGTTGATATTTAAGTACTTACGTTCATTTTTTTTACCATTTGTTCCACTACATTTTAATAACCTCATCAATACGTCGGAGACGTCGGGGTAGAGTAATTCCGTGGCGGTGCAGGAGCTCTTTTGGGGCTTGGTCCGGTTCGGTAACGCATCGTAAGCGGACCGTGCCGTTGTGATAACCTTGCTTGCTTTGGGTAGGTAAAACAACATCACCGCTTTTGATCTTTGCCAGTTCCTCCAGCAGCATACGAGGTGCATCGCCCAGGCCGGATCGCTGTATCCATTGGCCAATCGCACCAACACCGGTTCATCGACACCAGGATCGTCGTGATGCGGAGGATCGAACAAGGACCGCGATGGCCGTTGTTTCCCGGAAAGGTTGCGGCCGAGTTGTGCCCAACCACTTTGCTCGCTGCGTTTCAACTCGCCCAAGTAGGCCACCACACGTTGCCTTGATCCCCGGCCGGTGCGCACCGATTGAACCAACGCCCAATATGCGCGTCGTCGCCTTCCATAACGTCGTTCATATCGTCGCAGATACATGGCCGATCCCTTGCTCCTTGATGAGCTATAGGATTGCCCCTTCCCCGAAATCCAACAAGACCGCACTTTCCATTTTTTCCACTACATCGACTTTAGACCAGAAATTGCCGATTCCATTGGACTTACGCTTCATCGGCAACTAAAAATGGTTAAATGGAATCGTAGCAGCGTAACTTGGGCTAATATCAGTCTTGAATCCCTGCGGCGGGAGAATCAGTACGACTGATGTCCGGCTATCTCACCGACGACTTCAAGAAGAATTACGGGATCACGGCCGTATCGCCGGAAGAAATTTTGTCGCAATAAACATTCTTTTTCCTGGCGTTTTACAGGTCCAAAGACCGCTCACCTACGGCTCGCGGCTAAACGAGCACTTTTCACTGTCCACTGACCACTATCCACTAACCTTTCGCTCCCAGCAGCCAGGCGAGGATGCCTTTTTGGGCGTGGAGGCGGTTGGCGGCCTGCTGGACCACGACGCTTTGTGGGCCGTCGATCACGTCGTCGGTGACTTCCTCGCCGCGATGGGCGGGCAGGCAGTGCATGAAGAATGCGCCTTTTTGGGCGTGCGAGAGGAGTTCGGCGTTTACCTGATATGGGGCGAAATCCTTGCGCCGGTCTTCTTTTTCGCTTTCCTGGCCCATGCTCGTCCAGACGTCGGTGTAAATGGCCACGGCGTCGCGGACCGCTTCGACCGGATCGTGGGTGACGATTAAATCGAGCTGGGGCACTTGGCGCTGGATCCAGACAATATCCTTATCTTTGAACTGGTATCGCGGGGGTGTGGCCATGACCATTTTGATGCCCAATTTTCCGCAGCCCAGGGCCAGGCTGCGGGCGACGTTGTTGGCGTCGCCTATCCAGGCCAGGGTATGACCTTCGGGTTTGCCCACCAGTTCGCTGATGGTATACAAATCGGCCAGTGCCTGGCAAGGATGGCTGAAGTCCGTCAGTCCGTTGATGACCGAGCAGGTGCAATGTTTGGCCAATTCGACCGCGGTTTGATGGCGATTGGCGCGGACCACGACCACGTCGACGTATTCGCTCAGCACGCGGGCGAAATCGGCCAGGCTTTCGCGTTTGCCGAAGCCGGTATCGCTGCCTAGGAACATGGAATTTCCGCCCAGGTGGATCATGGCCGCCTCGAAACTCACCCGGGTGCGGAGCGAAGGCTTTTCGAACAGAAGCGCCATGACGCGGCCCGGTAATAGCGGCTCGCGCAGGCCGGCTTCGAACTTGGTTTTCAAGTCCTCGGTGATGGAAAAGATGCGTTCGAGTTCGGCCGCGTTCAGTTCGGCCATGGTAATTAAGTGTCGCATAATTTTAAGTTCACAGTTTACAGTTTACAGTTCACAATACGAAATACGTAGTATTCATCCTTCATCCTTCATCTCTCATCCTTTCCCTTCACTGTATTGGCAGGTTGTTTTTCGCCTGGCGCATGAGTACGTCGGCGAGGATATCGCAACCGTCATGGGCTTGCTCCTCGGCGAGCGTCATGGCCGGCAGCAGTCGGATGACCGTGCCGTGAGTGCAGTTAATGAGCAGTTTTCGTTCCAGGCAGGCTTTTACGGCGGGTGCGCCTTCGATGGCAAGTTCCACGCCGACCATCGCGCCCTGGACGCGGACCTCGCGGATCAGATCGCATTTTTGGCGCAGATCTTCCAAGCGCGAGCGGAACAGAACGCCGAGTTGCTTGGTCCGATCGAGGAGTTTTTCGTTTTCGATCATTTCGATGGCTGCCAGACCCGCCCGGGCGGCGATTGGATTGCCGCCGAAGGTGCAGGCGTGCATACCGGGACGCAGACTCTTGGCGATCTCGGCGGTGGTGAGCATGGCTGCGCCGGCAAGTCCGCCGCAAAGGGCCTTGGATAGGGTCATGACGTCGGGCGTAACGCCGAAGTGCTGATAGGCGAACCACTCGCCCGTGCGTCCGAAGCCGGTTTGCACTTCATCGAAGATCAACAGCAGGCCGTGCTCGTCGGCCAGTTTGCGCAGGCCGGGCAGGAAGGCCGGCGGGGGAATTCGTATGCCGCCTTCGCCCTGGATGGGTTCGATCATGAGGGCAGAGGTTTCATCGTCGATCAGTTTGGCCACGGCGTCCAGGTCGCCGAATGGGGCGTAAACAAAGCCGGCCATCAATGGTCCCAGCCCCTCGTGATACTTGGGCTGGGCAGTGGCCGAGGTCGAACCGAGGGTGCGGCCGTGAAATCCGCCCTCGAAGGTGATGATTTTGTATCGGGGCTTGGGCGACTGTAGCCGGGTGAGCTTGATGGCGGCTTCGTTGGCCTCGGTGCCGGAGTTGCAAAAGAAGGCCTGACCGCCGAAACTTCGCTCGCTTAGAGCCTTGGCCCAAAGCCCTTGCAGTTCGGTGTACCAGGTGTTGGGAACGTGCATTAGCTTGCCCAACTGATCGCGCACGGCCTCGACCACCGCGGGGGGACAATGGCCCAGCAGATTGCATCCCCAACCTGGAAACAGGTCCAAGTAGCGGTTGCCCTCGCTGTCCCAGACATAGGAGCCTTCGCCACGGACCAGGGACACGGGAAAACGGCCGTAATTGGGAATAACGTACTGTTGGAACAGTTCGATCGTTTCCTTGGAACTTAAGGGTTTATCGACGGTCACGGGATGACTCCTAGGACGGTGGTCAGTGGGCAGAGCGTAGCGCGAAACCGCAAGCGGTTTCTTGTTTATCATTCATACTGTGACATTTTTTCGTGATTTGGGTTCATCACCCGGCACAAATGCCGGGGTTAAACTAATCCCCAATCCCCAATCCCTTCTTTTAACTCTCCACTCTCCACTCTTCACTCTTTGACGATTTGCGTTCCCACGCCCTTGGTGGTGTAGACTTCCAATAGCAGCGAGTGGCGCAGGCGGCCGTCGATGATGTGGACTTTGCGGACTCCGCGTTCCAAGGTTTGCAGGCAGGCCTCGACCTTGGGGATCATGCCGGAGTCGATGGTTTTATTAGCGATCAGTTCCCGGGCTTCCTTGATGTTAAGGGAATGAATAAGTGAATCGGGGTCGGATTTATCGCGGCGCACGCCGTTGACATCGCTGAGATACACGAGTTTTTCGGCTTCCAAGGCTTGGGCCACCGCGGTGGCTACGGTATCGGCGTTGACGTTCAGTTTCTGTCGCTCCTTGGTCATACACATGGAGGGGATCACGGGCACGATGCCCGCGTGGCAAAGGTTTTCGATAGTAACTTTATCGACCCGGGTCACGTTGCCCACGTAGCCCAGATCGACTGGATTGCCGTTTTCGCCGGGCAGTTCGATGCGTTCCCCGCGCAGGACATTGGTGGTTTTGAAATTTAGCGGCTGAGCCCGGCCGCCGAGTTCATTGATCTGCCGGGCGAGTTCCTCGTTGATTTCGTAAGCCAGCACGCGTTCCACAATTGCCAAGGTGGGTTCGTCGGTATAACGGCGGCCTTGGACGAAACGGGGTTGCAAACCGGCCTCGGCCATTGCCCGGCTAATGGCAGCCCCGCCGCCGT
>JBEKIK010000165.1:0-5248 GCA_050011795.1 Thermoguttaceae bacterium
CCTCACCCCCTGCCCCTCTCCCAAAAGGAGAGGGGAGGTTGTTTTGATACTCACTCTTACACTAATCCGCCGTGGCGGCGATAACCCCAGGCGGCGGCCCAAAGTCCAAACGCTCCTAACAGCACCCACCAGCGGTCCCAGGCCGTGGTTTGCGCGGTGCGCGTGGGCCGGCTTTGACTTAGATGCCGCTCGAATTGCCGGGCCAGCATCTTGGGATCGACATTCTCCAAAACCGCCCCCCCGCTTTGATCGGCCAAGAATTTCAGCAAGTTCGGCTGCGCGCGGACGTCCAACCGCTCGGCCAGGTTGCCTTGCACGTCGAAATCGACCATTCCCGACACCTCGTTTTTCTCGATGCCGGCCACGCGGGCCGAATAATGTCCCTCGGGCAGCCGTCCCCAGGAAACGTAATACTGTCCGGGATAATTTCCCCGCGGCACGCAGGCGGTCAACCTCGGTCGATCAAGGGCCGTGCCGCTTAACTCGACCTGAGGCGCATCGCCGGACCACTGCCGGATGAGCAAATTCGCCGAAACGTTTTCATCGCTGCTAAAGGCCGCTTTATCGGTCCGCAGGGCCAGCCGTTGCGAAGGCAACAAGCCCATGTTTGCCGCCAGCCAACGGACCAGGCTCCGCCAGAGCGTGGCGTAAATTTCGGCGGTTTGTTGTTTTTCGGGCGGGAGAAAGGCCCAGCGCCACATGCCGGCTCCCTCGATCGCCACCACCCGGCCGTTGCCCACCGGCTGGTAGGAAATCACCGGCGCGGCCTCGCCTCCGGCGCTCGATGCGCCCGTGGCCAGCACCACGGCCAGGGCCTTGGTCGATTCGCCCCGGGCCGCGGAGGCCAGGGAAGGCAAATCGGCCAACGGATCGCTTCCGTCCGTGGCGGCGGGCAGCCATCGCAGGGCCTGGCCGGCCCCGGTCAGTTGCACGTGGAATCGCGTCTCGGCCGCGGGCATCCATCGCAAAGGCATCAAGTCGCCCAAACGCTGGCCGATCTGCGACGACGGTGGTCCGCGAAAACACACCAGCGAACCTTCGTCTTCGCTGAGCCATTTTTTCAATTTCACCAGGGCGTCGTCGTTTAAAAAGATTTCCGCCCCGCGCCCGAGGATCACAATCTGATACGAGGCCAGCGATTGGGCGTCGGACAAAAACTTTCCAGCGTCTGTTTCGATGGTCCATTGGTCGGATGGCCGTGGGTTGGTCTGATCGGAGTTCGGCGCGGCGGGAGATTTTTCCGCGCCTGGATTCTTTCCCGAATCATCATCGGCTCCCGGCGCTAAAGCCCTGGGGATCTTTCGCTCCAAAAGTCTGCCCTCGGCAAGCTGCACTACAGTGACCAGTTCGATGGATTGGTCCATGGACAACGTTCGCACCAGGAACTTGGTGTCCCAATATGGTTTGCCTTCCAGCAACAACACCCGGACCGGCTGATCGACCACCCGCAACAACAACGAAGCCGTGTTGTTCGCCGGTGTCACTTCCCAGGAAAAAGGCTCGGCGCGGACTTCATAGCGGTACAGGCCGTTGATTTTGTGAGCGACGTAAAACACGTCTTCAGCCGTATCGTCGGCCTTGAGATTCACGGCGTGTTTTTCCACGAGCTTACCGTCCGCCACAAGCGAAAGTTCCACACGCGAAGCCCTTGATCCGCGCTGCCGGACATTGACCGTCACCGGAACCCTCTGGCCGATAAACGCCAATTCCTGCGGCTGTTGCAAGGCGACTTCTATATCTTGAACTCCGGCCTGGCCGCCAAAAGTTTTGACAAACAGCGGATCGTCCACGGCCTTGGCCTTGGCAGCACTGCGGCGCAGACGTTCGGTTCCGCCCTGGGCGTTGTGGATGCCGTCGCTCAGCAAAACAATCGCCTGTCCCTGGGAGCGATCGCCGGATAGGGCTTCCTCGACCGCAGCGGCAATGTCGGTCGCCGCGCCCTCCGGTTTTTCGCCGATTATGGTTTCGGCCGAGGATAGCGACGAACCTTCGGCAAACGAGCGTATGCAAACCTCGTAACGATCGCCCAGTTCCTTGGCCGTTTTCGCGGCCATTGCCGCGGCCGCCTGGAACCGAGTTTGGCCGTCGCCTGCGTCCGGCACTCCCATGCTCGCCGAACGGTCGACCAGCACCGTGAGCAAGGGCTTTCCGGGCGGCGGCGGGATCTGCTCCTGCCAGGTGGGATTCAATAAAATCGCAAGCGGCGCGATCACGGCCGCCGACATAAGCGCTACCACAAACCACCAGCGCCCGCCCGGCACACGATTCCGCCCGGAAACCGCGTACCAGGCCAGAAGCCCAGCGGCAGCCAGCGCCATCGTGGACCAAACCGTCCAGGGAATGTAAGGATCAAATGCGATCGATCTCATTTGTTCACGTGCGAAATGCCAGTAAAACCGATGTTTCTCCCAACATGCAAACCACGCACGCCGCGGCAAACCACCACCAAAAATCGTCGTGGCGCGGGCCGTTGTCCTCGGCCCCGCGGAATACGATATTCCGGCCCGCTCCCAACCGGCCGGTCAACACCTCGGGCTTTATGCCATCCAATTGGCTTTCCTCGGGCGGAATGTGAACGGCCAGCGAAAACACCGTGGCGTCGCCGCGCAGGACGCGATACACTCCGGGCCTGCTTGGCGAGGGCCAACGCCAAGTGGTGGACACCGCTTCATCGACCAGTTCGCCGCGGGCGTTTGCATCATTATCCGCGCCGAGGGTTTCCGGCCCGACTACCCGCAAACCGACCGACGCTCCGGCGTCGGCGGGCAACTGCGCGGCCAGCGGCTCGCCGCAAAAGGCCGAATCGGCGGCCCGCCCCCGGTCCAACATCTGCGTAACCAGTTCGTTGAGCATGGGCACGAAGGCCGAGGTCCTGGGCAGATTCGATGCGCCCAGGTCGGCGTTTATAACGGCCATCGCTCCGGCGTCGGACGAGGTGATCACCACCCCCGCCGATCCGTCGTTGTAAGTTGCCAGAATGTCGTTTTCCAGGCCGTTTTCCAGGCGTCTGGAGGCCAATCCGCCCGTGAAACGCAGCCGGCCCAGGACTGCGGTTAAATTATCGCCGAACACGCGAAAGGCCGGATTTTCCCGCCGCACCGAAGTGTAGAACAGATCGCGGCGGATTTGCCCCGACGGCGGCGGGGCGAACTCAATCGGCATCTGCAAACCGCTGCCTGCAAGCTCGGATAGCTTCTTTAAATTCGTGGCATCGATCAACTCGCTAGCCACGTAAAGGATCGGACGCCCGCGGCGCATCAATCCGGCCAAAAGCCTGGCGGTCTCATCCGAAAGCCGGCCGGGATGGTCCAGCAGGATTAGATCGGCCGGGGCCAATGCCGCCTGGTCCACCGCCGACGGTTCTAAACGCAGCACCGTGGCCGACGCCTTTTCCTTGAACTGCCCGTCCGGAACCAATGCACATTCCAGAAAATGGCTGGACGAGGGGCGCTGGGTTGCCGGCTGCCGGGTCAAAATCGCATACGTCGGCTTGGGCCGGACGTGAATGACATAAGAATAAACGTTGTCGGCGCCCAGGGCGTCGTCGATTCCCACAAGCCGCGCCTCGCCCGATTGCCATCCGGCGCCGCGAATGTCGATCTCCTCGGTCAGAGTGGTTGATTGTCCGGCCGGACACATCCCGGAAATCCGCCGGCTCGCGTCGCCCAGGGTAACTTCCACGCTCACTTTCCGGGCAATAGGCGAGTAGTTGCCCACTTCGATTTCCAATTGCACGTTGCCCGAGGTGGATCGCGCGGTTTGCCCTTCCACGCGCAGAATCGCCAAATTAGGCAGCGTTTTAGCGGGTGCGGTCGATTCCAATTGGATTTGCGTATCGGCGGACAGGACCGAGAAATCGGCCTTGGTCCAACTGGAGCGTTGAAAATCGCTGACCACCACCAATTCCCGCCGCCGCCGGTCGCCGACCGAGGCGGGCGCCAACATCCGGGCCGAAAGATCCAGCGCCCGGGCAACGTCTAAGCGTTGCGGCAATGCGCGGCATCGGGCCAACTCCTCGCGCAAGGCCTCAAAATTGGTCGATGGACCGTCGAAAACCGCCTCCGCCCGCGCGCCGGCGACTATCAGATTGGCTGCCAGTCCGCTCCGGTAGCGCAAATAATTGGCGGCCATGGTCCGCGCGCGCTCGATCTGCTCGACAGCGCCGTCCGCCGCGCCCATGCTCTGACTTACGTCCAGGATCACCACCCGGACCGCGTCGCCTGCTTGAACGTCGGATATCAACGAACGGTTTCCCCATTGCGGCCGGGCAACCGCCAAGGCGATCAGCAACACGGCCAGCGTGCGCAACGCCAGCAGTAAAATATCCCGAAACCGATGCCAACTGCGGCGCTGGCGCACGGCATCTTGCACGAATCGCAGGGTCGATAATGGCATCCGCACCGGGCGCGGACGGGTAAGAAAGTGAATCGCCGTCGGCACGCCTGCCGCCAACACCCCCATCACAATCGCCCACGGATGCAGAAACGTCATATAATTCCCATTAACGAATCAAAAATTGAATTGCTATTGCATCAATCATCCTAGCGCGGCTTACGGTTGCAACTAAAAAACTTATGGTAGTTGGCAAGTAGTAAGTGGTTATCTGTTTTCGGTTTACAGTTTTCAGTTCTACGTTCTGCATTCTACATTCTGCATTCTGAATTCTGCGTTATCCCGCCCGTTCCACCAAAAATTCTCCCAGGGTATGCAGATATGAAATTGCCGTCGATACGCGGCGGTAGTCGCAACCGCCGGCCAAGGCGAACTGGCGGACCATTGCCAGGTGCGCGCCGAACCGCTCCCGATACGCCGCGCGGATCTCGCTGGGGGAACAGTTTATCCGCCCTTCCTTTTCCATGCCCTCGAAGCGATAGGCCATTCCATCGGGCAATCGCTCCTCGAGCGGATGAACCACGTGCAGGACGACGATATCCCAGCCGCGATGTCGGAATAATCGCAGCGCGGCGAACACGTCTTCCAGGTCTTCCATCAGGAAATCGCTCATCAACAGCAGCACCCCGCGTCGCGTGGATTGCTCGAACAGGTCGCGCAATCCGCCGGCCATGCGCGTGCAAGGATTGGCGACGATGTTTTCCACGATTTCCTGGAGGCGTCCGATGTGCGACGCGGTCGCGCCCGGGGCCAGCATTTCCCGCAGCCCGCCGTCGAGCACGGCCAATCCCGCCTGATCCTGCCCCCGGCTTATTACGTGCGAAAGAGCCGTGGCCAGGTATTGCACGTATTCCAA
>JBEKIK010000166.1:0-5218 GCA_050011795.1 Thermoguttaceae bacterium
GGGCCGACGATTACGTGGTCAAGCCCTTTAGCGTAAAAGAACTGCTGGCCCGGGTTGAGGCCGTGTTGCGCCGCAGCGCGGAACGTCCCGTCGCACTGTCCGAAGTCCCCATTCCGGGCGGAGTAGTCGATCTAAAGCGCCGCGAGGTCCGCTTCGATGAGGGCGATCGCGTGGAACTCTCCCAACGCGAAGCCGAGTTGGTTCAATACCTGGCCGGCAATCCGCGCCGGGCGATTTCCCGCGATGAACTCTTGGCCAATGTCTGGCTTATCAGCCCCAAGGGCATTACCACGCGCACCATCGACATGCACATCACCCGGCTTCGGGAAAAACTCCGCGACGATCCGGATCGGCCCGCTATTATTTTGACCGTCCGCGGCAAAGGATATATGTTTGGAATGATGAAGGATGAATACTGATTACTCAGAACCTTAAAGAAACCGCTTGCGATTTCGCGATAAAAACTTATTCAAGTGGGCAGTAAACTGCCCACCCCTAACTAATCCCCAATCCCTAGTCCCTATCCATGTTCCGCTACTGGCCGATTTGGACGATTTTTGCGATTTGTCTGCTGGTAGTGCTGGCGGCAATGGGTTGGATCAGTTGGACAGCGATACGTTTAGACCGCCTGGAGACTGAAGCGCGGCTGCAAACGGCCCAGGAGGAAAAAGTGCGCCTGGCCTTGTGGCGGATGGATACCGCCTTGGCGCCCCTGGTGGCACAGGAAAGCGCACGGCCCTACTTTGCTTATAAGTCGTTCTTCCCCAGGGATCGCGCATTCGGCAACATGTTCAACGAGCGGATGGGGGGCGAGGCGTTGATTCCTTCGCCATTGTTGTCGTCACAAGTGCAGCATATCCTGGTCCATTTTCAATTCGAACCCGGCGGCAGCCTTACTTCCCCGCAAGTGCCTCCAGAGACTAATTGGAGGCTGGCGGTTCCTCGACTGGTGAGCGATGAAGCAGTTCATAAGTCCGCCAAGCATCTTGCCCAAATCAAACAATTATTGGACCGGAACAAGTTGCTTGCCCTTTTGCCGGAACATCAGCCCGCGAATGTCGAAATGGTGATTGCTCCGGCAAATCCGCTGGCCCAATCGCCGGCCCAGCAAAAAGCAAGCCGCCGGCAGCGGGAAGACATGCAACAGGCGCAGGGGCAAAGCGCCGTTGAATTCCAACAACGCTCTCAAGCGGTCATCAATAGCGCCAATGCCTTGTTGCAAAACCAAAAAATGTCGCAAGCAAACGCCGAACCGCTGCCCATGAATTCTGGTAAAAAAGGGTCATTGGATGCACTGCCGACAACGTCGGAAACGATGCCTTCCACCGATTTTAGCGGCGTATTGATGTCGCCCCTGTGGATCAACGGAGAATTGATTCTTGCTCGGCGAGTTTCGGCCGGCGGACAGGAATACGTTCAAGGTTGTCTGTTGGACTGGCCGGCCATCAGAACTTCGCTGCTGGAAGCCATCGCCGACCTGTTGCCCGCGGCCGATTTGGTTCCAGTTTTTGAAACGACTTATAACGAAGGTGGCCGCCTGTTGGCGGCCTTGCCCGTCCGCCTGATTCCAGGCCCGTTGACCGGCAACAACGATGGCGCCGTATCCCCCATCCTTCTTTCCTTGACAGCGGCCTGGGCGTGCATATTGATGGCGGCCGCGGCCGTGGCAGGTTTGCTGGGGGGTGTAATCCGGCTAAGCCAACGGCGGGCAACCTTTGTCTCGGCAGTCACTCACGAGTTGCGCACGCCGTTGACCACGTTCCAAATGTATGCTGAAATGCTCGCCGAAGGCATGGTCGCGGACGAGCAAAAGCAGCGGGAATATCTAAACACCCTCCGTGCCGAATCGATCCGCTTGACGCACCTGGTCGAAAACGTGCTCGCATACGCCCGCCTGGAACGCGGACGCGCGGATCGGCGCTTGGAATCGATCGGCTTGGAGGATTTGCTCTCTGCCTTTAAAGACCGGCTGGCCGGGCGGGCCGAACAGGCGGGAATGAAATTGTGCGTGGAAGTGCCGGACGAAGTATCGGCGGAAACGGTCCGGGCGAATATCGCGGCCGTGGAGCAGATCCTTTTCAACCTGGTCGATAACGCCTGCAAGTACGCCTCCTCGGCTTTCGACAAGCGGATCGATCTGACATACCGCGTCGAGGACGGCATGGCCGTAGTGTCCGTTCGGGATCATGGGCCCGGGCTTTCAGCGGGCGCCCGCCGCCGTTTATTCCGCTCGTTTTCGAAATCGGCCCAGGAAGCGGCCCAATCCGCCCCGGGAATTGGGTTGGGCCTGGCTTTAAGCCGCCGCTTGGCCCGCGATATGGGCGGAGATCTACTCTGCGACACCCATGCCCCGGACGGCGCTTGTTTTGTCTTGAAATTACCTCTTAAGTAGCATTATGCCCCCGGATATTTGCTCGTTTTAAAAACTTGTCATAAGTTACAATAGATTTAACCCGATATTCGGGGTAAAATAGGACAAGAGGTGCGAAATTAACGAAATTCCGTCAATTTCAGCCTTGCATATTACTACTCACGTGTTCGATAATAAGTTTATAACATACAAAAAATGTTTTATGCCGTACCTTGGTTTATCCGGGCGATAGCTGAGAATTCGAGTGTAAGTTTTTGGGAGGTGTTTAGATGAATGTTTTTTGTCCAGCTCAGATGGGTATTTTCAGTCCATCTCATTGGTTAGTGTTGGGCATAATAGCATTTTTGGTATTTGTGCTTTTTGGCCATCGTTTGCCCAGTGTGATGCGATCGCTGGGACAAGGGATCGTCGAATTCAAGAAAGGCTTGTCGGAAATCAAAGACGAGTCCGAGAAAAACTCCTCAGAGAGTTCCAAGAGCGAAAAGTCGGACAAGGTATAAGCCAAGATTGCCGGGATTAAACTTATTTCTCTGTTTCCGTGGATTCGGACGGGATTTTGGCGTCGACTTTCCAGCGTTTAAGCAGTTCGCGGGCATGGGCTTCGTCTTCCCTGCGGACCAAAACTCTTGGGGTAATAGGCTGGCTAAGAGGTAACAACCCTACGCCCATTTGCACGAACTCGTTCGCCACCCGGGCTTTAATGCCGGCTGCTTTTAACGCGTTCGTCATCGCGTATGCCTCAATGGAATTGGCCGCCGAGTAGATTTCTACAATGTTCGAATCATCCATAGGATTACTCCCGAGTGTGAGACCGAGTGCGGATGATAAAACAAGATGGATCATATTCTAACGATTTCCAAGGATGTTTACCATACTTGCCCCCTTCACAGAGGGCTGCCGGTCATGTATGCTGACTATGGAGTTTTATTCCGGCATTGTGCCTTCGATATGTAGCCCGCATACTCCGAATGCGGGGTCGGCACACGGGGTGTGCCGCCTACAAGGAATACCATTGTGAAACTTGTCGTCGCCGTTATCCAGCCCACCAAGCTCAGCGCCGTACGCGAGGCCTTGGAGAAAATCGAGGTATCGCGGATGACAATCACCGATGCCCAAGGTTTCGGCCGGCAACGCGGCCGGACCGAAATGTACCGCGGTCACGAGTATACCACAAAACTACTGCGCAAGGCGGTGCTGGAAATAATCGTCAACGACGATTTTTTGGAACGGACGGTCAACACGATTATCAACGTTGCTCGAACCGGCCCTGAAGGCAACATCGGCGACGGCAAAATCTTCATCCTTCCCGCCGATCAGGCGATCCAAATAATCGACGGCGCCCGCGGCCCCGGCGCGGTATAGTAATTGAGAAAAGTAACCCGCACACTCCGTGCGCTGGACCGGCACACGGCGTGTGCCGGCTACACTTATGCTTCCTGGCAGGATAGGGAACTCCTGGGATAGTTATATTATTGCGAGAGGTTATCTGTCCGTGGTTTTGCGTCCGGCTCAACCGCGGAACTGTCTTCCGATACCACCGGCGCCCCATGCTCATCGGTCACGATTTTAGGCAGGGCGAAGTTTTTTTCGCCCTCATCGGCGTCGAGGAACACTTCATCCATTTCGGTGGCGTCCACCGTGCGGCGCAACAAGAAGTATAACGCCACGGAAGCGGTCCAGAAGTAGGAGAACAAATAACTCACGGCCAGCAGTTTCACGCAGCCCGTCCATAGGTGAATCAACCATGCTCCGGCCCCTCCCACGGCGCCAATATCACCGCGCTGCATGACGGCATGGATCTGAGCGTCGCCGGCGCCCCAACTTGCCGCCCAGTAAGTCATCCAAATAATGCCGGAGGCGAAGTTCTGCACCAGGAGCCACCCCAGCCAACCGAAAACGGCCGCCACTATGGCGTAGAACAGATAATGCAAGGGCCGTTGAAAAACGTAGGCGTAAGAACGGCTCAGGGCGTCGAAACTATCGGTCCCTTCGGTGCTGATGGTTCCCCACATCAACGGCCAGCCGAAGAAAAGCCCCAACAGCAAAAGCGTCATAATTAATCCGGCAATCAGCAGCAACGGCCAGATAAGGGCCACTAAAAAAACTCCCAAGCCCAGGTACATGATGAATCCCAATACCAGAACCGGCAATGCCGCCAGTGCCACGCCCACAAGGGGAATTATTGGCGCGGAAAAATAGGCCACATATTTCGTGCAGGCATGTCGTAAGGCGGAACTCCAACTTACTCGCTCGCTCGTGGCCAGTTGCACCGAGGCGATGCGGCATATCGCCGCGCCAAAAAACGCCCAAGTCGCCAACGACCATAACCCGCAAAATATCAGACAGATCACACTTTTCAGACTAATGTCTTGTTTCAGACTAATGTCTTGGGCAATGCCTTCATACAGCGGTTGATTTAAAAACTTGAAGGGATAGAACACGGGATCGACGTATTGAGCTGATTTTTCACGCAGTTGTTGATTTAATAATTTGGATGGATCAGATACCGAACCGCCGGGCTGCATGTCGGAGTTTAACGATGATGGTATGCTCGGTTGATGCGACGAGGTCAAAAAACTCGGTTTATTAGGGACAAAAATAGTAATCTCTTTCCACGGCGAATCGACAAATGGCCTTAACCAGGCGGTTGAGGCCTTTTCATTTTCCGTTACGGAAAATATCCTCCCCAAAAAACTCCAGCCGATTATGGTGATCAAGACGGCCGCCGCGGCCATCAACAGAGCACGAACTCCGATCGCCAGCCGAAATGTCCGAAAAATGCTCAGCCAGGGACAGATCTCCGACCAGGCCACCGCCCGGATGTTGCCGCCGTTTTGTTCCAACATG
>JBEKIK010000167.1:0-5218 GCA_050011795.1 Thermoguttaceae bacterium
TATGCCGTTTTCGTTCTTCTTGGTAACCAGAGCGACTTGGCCCGCCATAACGCCCCGACACCAGGCCCCGACCACCAGCGGAAGTGCGGCCCTGGACGATCGGATATTGAACTCCAGCGCTTCTGACAGGCCGAACACGCCCGTGCCGGTACTCAGTACAATCGGACATTCCGTTGTGGCGACCGGGAGCTTTGGTTCGTCTTTTATGTCGGCCGGGGCGATGATCTTCAGCCTATAGGACTCGTCAAGGCGGGGCGTGAAGCTGAATTGGCCCATGCCTTCGCGCAAGGTTTCCACTGCGGCCATCGTTTGGCCGTCGTCGTTTACAATCACGCCGGAAATGCGCAAAGGCCTTCCCTGGGCGTTTTGGCTGACGAAATAAACGCGATTTTCCAAGCCCGCGACCAGATCGCCGCCCTCGGGATAGAAATGCACCAAAACCTTTCCCAGGTTGATCGGAATGCTTTTGGCAACGATTTCGCTCGTGCCGCCGTCGCTTACGGTTACGGCCAATTGAGCGTCGCCGCGGGCGATTTTCTCGGGCAATTTGAATTCCATGCGGAACGTGCCGGCCTTGTCGGCCTGGGCGTTTTTTTCCAGCACGGTTTGACCGTCGACCGTGGCCAAAATGCGCAATTTGACGTCCGCCGCGGGCCCGCCTTCGGGACTCTGAACGGAAAAATCGGCTACAACCGCCTCGCCGGGTACGTAACTGTCGCGGAGGAATTCCAATTCTTTCTTGAATCGCTGCGCCCGGTAACGGCGGATGAGAAACTTTCGTTTCTCCTCGGGGAAAGACCCATCCAAACCGCGGGCCAGCAGGACGTATCGACCGCCGGGCAGATCATCCGGAATATTGTATATGCCGTTGCCTACGCCGTGGTCGGTTGTGCCGTCGGTCTGCGAATTAGGCAGTACCGCGCCGGCGGGGTCGAGAATTTCAAAATGGATGGGAATCTCCCGGTCCACGGCCAGGCCGAAACGCGACAGGCTCAGCGAGCGATAGAAAATGGTTTCGCCCGGCTGATACAGCGGCTTGTCGAGCGATAATTGGGTGGCCAGGCCCGCGGATTCGACTGCCAAGCCAACGGACATCTGTTCGCGCCCGCCGCGATACAAGGCCAAGACCTTTAACGCCGCGCCGGCTCTCAGGGACATGTCGGCCGGAATGGAAACCTGCAAACGCCCTTGCTGGTCGGTGGATTCCTTGCGCCCGAATAAAATCTTTCCGTCCGGAGAGTACAGATCGACTTCAACCGGGATGGATACGGGCGCCCCGGTGACCTCGCTCGTGCTGATGTCGAACTGGGCAGCCGCGCCGGCCTGCAACGCTGAGGGGCCGATCACCATCAGCCGTAAATGTTCGGCGGCAATCGAGGCCATCTGGAACCGATGGTACAGATATCCGGCAATTGAAACCGCCACCAATGCGAAGGCCGCCAAAGAAACCAGCAGTTTTGCCGCCGGGCCGGACTGCCGAACGGCCGGTAACGACTGCCTCAGAACCGCCTGGGGCAACGAGGGCTCTGACAAAGAGTTCATGGCGGTTTTCTCCGGATCTTTTCAGAAAAGGATTCAGCAAAATTTAACGCAACTCCGCCTGTCGTACAAGGCAGGAGACATTGGTCGGTTGTTCGTGATAATCTAGTGAGTTTTGCTAAACAGGGTAAAGGTTTGCGGTCCCACATTCCACATTTTGTTTTGAAAATAAACTTCTTGGAACAAAAATGTTGAATTATTTTCTGGATCAGACAAGCGATGTCGCTGTTTTCCCGAAGTGCGGACTTTTGATGTTTTAATGCTTAAACAGTTGGTAATTGAGAGTGGAAAACGTTCAACAAGCATTGTGTTTGAGCGGCAGGTTGAACCTTTAACACGGTTTTTAGTTTGAAATAGCTCATCCCTATCGCAAAATCGAGCGTGATTTCCACCAAGGTAAACACGCGGCATCTCGCTATTTCAAATTAGAATTGGTAAAAAATGTCCTTTGAGGACAATTTTGGTGAAAAAAACCTTTTTTAGAAAAAATATTTAAAAATATTTTTGATGCCTCGCCTATTGAATTTTGCTTCGCCGATCGGATCAAGTTCTGGAATTTTGATTGCCGCTTACGCATAAGATTTTTTTGCGTTTGACGGCGCGCGTGAAGGGCAGATCGGCGTCCGATTTTTGTTGGCCTGGGTATCGAGCAGCGCTCATTCATCGAGCGATGGATATAATTTTTTCCCAAGTATTTTTAATTTACGGCAGGCCTTCGGAAATGATCGCGCAAACACTGTCGGACCGCGGATTTATCGTTTGTCCGCGGTCTTTTAAGACCAGAAAAGACTTTGGGGCGGAATTCGTAAGTTGTTATTACGCTTGAGGTTATGCTCTTCCGCAAAACTTTGCTCCGAATTCTTCGCCCCAGCCGATTGGAAAAAGAAATAGACTTTGATTCGCGGAGTTTTTTTATCCCTCCGGCAACATCGGAGGTTGCAAATGCGCGCCGGAAATATAATCGGACAACGACAACGATGTTTGAAAAACGTCTTGCTGAAAGCGCACGACTGCGATTGCCGTGCAAGACGAAAAATCCCGGCGATATTGTTGCGGGCAATAATGAAAAAGCTGCTGCGACAGGTGCAATGTTTGCGTCTTGCATGAGTGTCGGCGCGGCAACTCGGCGATAAATTCGGAAAAATTTTTGCACTAATGCAAAAATTGTACTTGAAATAATTTTGGAAATAGATAACATCATATAGAGTCAGGTTGTTGATCGACCTGATGAAATTTGAAATTTCTCAAAACGAAAAAGGATTTCAAATCGATGTAAGAAACGAACGATGGCTTGTTTCGATGCTCGGAGCATCGCGGACAGGCGTGTCGATGAAGTTCGTTGTCTTGTTTCTGTGGCGATGAGCCGGTCGTACTTCGGCCCCAGCCTGGGGGCGACAGGGCGATCGCCCGGTTCGCATTAGGAGGACGTGAGGTGGCCAAAAAAAAGGTTGCGAAGAAGAAGGTTGCTAAGAAGCCGGCAAAGAAGGTAGCCAAGAAGGCGCCCAAGAGAAAAGTCGCCAAAAAGAAGAAGAGATAGCCGACCAGCGGTTAGTTAACCGCGCAAACAACCTCTTCGGCACACCGAAGCTGCTACGACGAGAAAGGAACGCCCGGCACGGCTGACCGGGCGTTTCTATTTTCTTGAAATGCCGTTTTATCAACTATCCGCCAAGACCGGATCATTCATGGCCTGGGATTTCTGACGCAAGGTGCAGAACACTAGCCCGAAACGCAAGCGAGGGTAAACCATTTGCAGCCCCTCGCTTGCGCTTCGGGCTAGTATGAATTAACGATTTTTTACGGATTTCCGCGAGTCGCGGCGGAATTCCGTGGGATTTTCGAATAGTTATATTGAAAAATTGGCCCGATATTCTACCATTAAATATTTTATCCCATTGATTTTTGCCTTTGTTTCTTTGATGATATGGATTGTCGGCACAAAGATTGCTATGAGAAATCCAATTCAACTTGCTTCTTGTTGAAATAGCTCGACTTGGTAATATACGCAATATGCACAGGGCGGATTTGTATACCTTTTGTATTCCGGCGTATTTTAATCTGAGACATAGCGGTGGAGAAAAATAATGGCACACGCTACAGCCGTCAAAGAAGGTTCATTTCTGGCTCAGGTCATCCAGGCCACTCCAGGCGGAGAACGATTGTTGCACTGCCTGCAATGCGGCAGTTGCGGCGGGTCGTGCCCTAGCGGAGCCGATATGCAGTTTACGCCCCGGACGCTGTTCGCGCTTATCAATGCCGACCAGCGCGAAGCCGTGCTTTCGGCCAATACCATGTGGGCCTGCGTGTCGTGTTATTTTTGCACTACCCGCTGCCCGCAAAACATCCCCATAACCGATATTATCTACAGCCTGAAGCGGATTTCCATTGCCGAGGGCATGGCCAAGGACACCGACGCCCCGGCACTGGCCAAAACTTTCACCGATCTATTGGACAAATACGGGCGGAGTTTCGAGTTCGGGCTGGCCAGCCGATTCTATTTGTTCAACAAGCCCCTGGCCATGCTCAAGATGGGACCGATGGGCCTTTCCATGTTCACCCGCGGTCGCATGGCCCTTACACCCACGAAAATTAAAAAACTCGAACAACTACAGGCCATCATCAAGAAGGCCAGGGAATTAGGAAGTAAAGGATGAAGGATGAGGGATGAAGGATGAGAATGAAAATGACGAATGTCAAAGCACAAATGACGAAAGAATAACGAAATCCGAAGGAAGAAAGTCGCGTGCAAAAAACTGTAAACTGTAAACCGACAATTGAAAACCACTCGCCACTAACCACTAACCACTCGCCACTATAATGAAATACGCGTATTATCCCGGTTGTTCGCTGGAGTGCAGCAGCGCCGCCTACGACGTTTCGGTCCGCGCGGTCGCCGATTTGTTGGGTATCAAACTGGTGGAACTCGACGATTGGAACTGCTGCGGCGCAACCGAGTATTTTACCCAGGACGAGTTGACCGCCTGTTCAGTCATAGCCAGGAATTTGGCCCTTGTCGATCCGCAGTTCGACCAGCTCGTGGCCCCCTGCGCCGCTTGTTATCTGAATCTTGCCAAGGTCGATAATCTGATGAGCGAACACGCCGACATGAACGCAAAGATCAACCAGGCCTTGGCCGCCGGCGGATTGAAGTACAAGCCCGGCCGGGTGCGGGTCCGCCACATCCTCGATGTAATACACACCGACATCGGCGAGACGGCCATCCGCGACAAGGTCGTCAAACCGCTTACCGGGCTGAGGATCGCCCCGTATTACGGCTGCCAGGTGGTCCGGCCCATCAAGGGCGTGGACAACACCGAATACCCCATGAAAATGGACGAATTGTTCAAGTGGCTGGGGGCCGAGGTGGTCGACTACCCGGTAAAGGCCCAT
The DNA here is from genome assembly GCA_050011795.1 of Thermoguttaceae bacterium. GTDB lineage: Bacteria > Planctomycetota > Planctomycetia > Pirellulales > Thermoguttaceae > JBEKIK01. Next base: position 4,930 of record JBEKIK010000167.1, read on the forward strand.
TGCTGCGGCGGACACATGACGCAAATCAGCGAGCCGCAAGCCTTCGAGCTGATCCGCCGCCTGCTGCAAAGCGCGGTGGAATACGAGGCCGACATGATCCTTTGCATGTGCCCCATGTGCCAGTTGAACATGGACGCCTACCAGAGCCGGGTAAACGGCTTTTTCGGCCTGAATTTCAAGATGCCGATTATGTTTTTCACGCAGTTGTTGGGCGTGGCATTCGGCATCGACCCGAAGACGCTGGGCTTCGGCAAGGAGATTGTCGCCGCCTTGCCGGTGCTTAAGGCAA